>CAJTRU010000051.1 GCA_910579085.1 uncultured Lachnospiraceae bacterium
ACATAATGTAATAAATGTTATTATTAACAGTGCAATAACAATTAATTTACTGCGCATTTTTTTCATTTTTCATTCCACCTGTCCAATATTACATATACCAGACTAGAAAGTATTCTAATCTGGTATGAATATTGTAATAATTAAGGAATAGCTTAAATACACAAATGGCATATGGGAATTACCACCATATGCCATTTATTAATAATTAAATCCAATAAATTTACCTTATTACTTAATTCCTTTTATATAACACATTTTAATTCAGCCGGCTTTCCAAATACTTTTATGCCATTTATATTTTTGTAAGCACGTATATATATTTTTTTCTTATTGCCAATCTTGCTTTTTTTAAAACTGCATGACACCTTTTTGCCTCCAGAAATATTCTTTAAAACAGTTTCGTTATAAATATTGCCTGCTTCTGGAAGATAACTGATTCTGTACCCATCTGCTTCTGGCAATGTTTTCCATGATACCTTTACTTTGCTGCCACTGATAACTGCCTTTCCACCCTTTACAGTTTTTGGTGCTGCTCCAAGGCTTTTGTATTTATATCCAAGCCCTGTAACATATGTTTTTACATCCTTTACAGGAATTTTTCCAGACCCATATTCACCAGTATTGTTATAAGCATAAACTGTGGTATTTTTACCAATATTATTGTCAAATGCCAGGGTTTTAATGCTGCCTGGAAGGTACAGCCTGGAAAGCTGCACACCATCCCCGTTTTCCATCCAGTCACCATCAACAGATACCACGGTCACACCTTCAGCATATGAAAGTTTCTTTAATGCAGAACATCCATTTAATACAAGGAATTTATTCCGTGTAACTGTAAGTTCTTCCAGTCCTGTTGCATACGTAAATACAGCAGGATTTATATTAGTAACACTCTTTGGTATTTTATATGCCCCTCCACGTTTCTGGGGGTATAATACAAGTTCTGTTTTATCTTTATTATAGAGCACACCATCTACAGCCTTAAAATAACTGTTGCCTGCATCTGCTGTAATACTTTTAAGATTATATGCCATATTATCTAATTTTTCAAAACCTTCATCTTCAGGGTCAGTACAAAAATCATTTAAAAGGACAGAAACATCACTTACAGTTGCGGGCACATTGTATGTTTCAAGAGTTCCTGGAAAAATAATTATTTTAGACATTGTCTTATCATAAAGTATATTGTCTTTTACTGTATAATACGGGTTAGAATCCGGAATTTTTATTTCTTTAAATTTATTCTGGCATACAATTCCATCTGGTATCTCCTCTGTATTGCCATGAATAACCAGTGATTCACAATCAGCAGGGACAAGGCAAAGCTTTTTATACCCGGCAGAATACAGGCATCCTTCATAAATTTTATACTTTGCATTACTTCCAGGCACATATATTTCTTTAAGGCTTCTTAAATTGTAGCCGCTCCTGGTAAGTTCCCTGTTTCCTGAAATTATATTTTCTATGCCTTCTGGAAACACAATACTTTCCAGGCTGGTACAGCCATACAGGCTGTATATGTCAAATTCTTTTATATTGTTGCTTAAAGTAATGCCAGTAATAAAAGTATTATCTATAAATGCCATATTGTTAATTTCCAAAACTTCATCAGGCATTATATACCCGCCTGCTTTTTTATATGGATAATATTCAAGTTTTGTTCCATCTTTTGAATAAAGTACACCATTAATGCTTTTATAAAACGCATTGTCTTTATCAACTTCAAAAGAAACGGCTGCATCATAAAAAGCTTCAGTATTGCTTATATGGGATATGTTTTTTCCTATTTTGACTTCCAGTTCCTTACAGCCTTTAAAAGCAAATTCCATTATTTTAATTACACTGTCTGGAATTTTAAATGTTTTTAAAGAACTGCAGCCACTAAACATCCCTGATGTAATACTGCTTATATCCGCATCACAGACAACTTTTTCTAGTTTTTTACAGCCACTAAACAAACCGCCTCCTATACTTGAAATACTTCCGGGTATAGTAACATTTTTTACATTGCTGTATGCAAAAGCATCAAAACCAATGCTTTTAACACCATTTTTTATAGTAATGTCCTTCAGGTGTTTATTATAAGCAAATGCAGACCCATTTATAGTGTTTACTGTTTTTTTAACAGTATAAGAAGCCCCCTTTTTAGCATTTGGATAATAAACCAGTTCTGATTTATCTTTATTAAACAGGACACCATCCACTATTGTAAAGTATTTATTGCCAGAATCAACTTTAAACCCCGTAATATCCAGCTCCCCTTTCCAAAGTGAAGTATCCAGATAAACTACTTTAATATTCTTTCCAATAGCCAGTACACCATTTCCCTCTGCCCTGACAATTTTATTGTTTTCAACTTTAACCCTGATACTTGCAAAAGCTTCTATGTAGTTGTAATATACACCAATGCAAATAAAGCATATAGCCAGTAAGAAAAATCTTTGTGGTAATTTTTTATTCATTATTAACCTCTCTGGAAATAATTTTTTTAATCATGACACATTAGTATGGTAAAAAAAGGTCATTCTTATATTATTATAAAATTAAAACACTTAAGATATAAAAAGTGCTAT
This sequence comes from uncultured Lachnospiraceae bacterium, assembly GCA_910579085.1. Taxonomy (GTDB): domain Bacteria; phylum Bacillota; class Clostridia; order Lachnospirales; family Lachnospiraceae; genus Butyribacter. The sequence goes on from CAJTRU010000051.1 coordinate 2,574, forward strand.
CCTAAGTGTTCTTTATATTATATATAAACCAATATCTGTCTATACACTGCTTCTTGGTACAGAATATATAAAATTAGTTTTTCTATTTGAACAGTGCTTTGTGATACCAATATATAGTGTAGATGGATTTATAACATGTATTCCTTCTAATTCATTATTATTGCCTGAAAGATTTATCCTTACATTATCTTTATATGTCAGAGTTGAAGCACTAACATCATAGCTGACACGTGCTATTACTAATTCTTTATCGTTTACTTGATTACCAGAAGCTATATATTGCATGTTTACCCGTATCCCCCTCATTTGCAATATTTATTCCCTGGAAAGAACCATTAGGCAAAACACAGTTTGAACTATTTTGAACCACAGAAAATTTACATGCATTTTTCATAATTGCATTGTTTGAAAAATTTCTAACTTTTAAAATTTAATAAAATAAATATTATACAATCCTTTCTTTACCAAGGCATATAAAAAGCCAGAAAAATACTGTTTCCAAAAAGCCTTATCTGATGTATAATACAAAAAACGGAAGAAGGTGGTATTTTGAATATAAAGGCACAGACACACCAGCAGGATTTAGAGCGTCTGGCGTTACTCCGGTATATAGATGACGATTTTATGACAGTCTGCCTTGCAGATAATTATGAGTGTGTGGAACTGATACTTCAGATTATCTTAGGACGGGATGACATAAAAGTTAAGTCTGTCCATACACAAGAACCAATGAAGAATTTACAAGGGCGTTCTGCTATTTTAGACGTACATGCAGTTGACAGCACCAATAAAGAATTTGATGTTGAAATCCAGCGGCAGGATGCAGGCGCAGGTGCAAAAAGGGCAAGGCATAACAGCAGCCTGTTAGATGCACATATATTAAAACCAGGGGATAATACAGAAGATATTCCTGACAGTTATGTTATTTTTATTACAGAAAATGATGTAATGAAAGGAAACCAGCCAGTATATCCAGTTGAACGGTATGTCACAGTTGGGGAAAACAAGGTATTGTTTGGCGATGGTTCACACATAATTTATGTGAACGGCAAATACCGGGGCAATGATGAAATTGGGAAGTTAATGCATGATTTTTCATGTACCAGCCCTGACGATATGAATTATGAAGCACTCGCTAAAAGAGCAAGGTATTTCAAGCAGGATAAGAAAGGAGTGGCGGCCATGTGCAAAATTATGGAAGATATGAGAAAAGAAGCAGCACAGGAAGCAGCACAAGAAGCAGCATTAAAAAGTGCAAAGGAAACTGCAGAAAGATTAATAAAAAAGGGGAAAATGACTCTTGATGAAATTGCGGAATGTGTTCCTCTGCTATCACTTGATGAATTAAAAGAAATTGAAGCGGGAATTATGCTGCTTATGTAACCAGCCATGCCAGCATAAAATACAGCAATAGAACCAGGGCATGTAGAAACGAAGCCTATATGCCCTTTTTCACAATAAAAGCCAAATGTTGGCAATGTTCATTGTAACTCCTGTATTTCCAGTATTTTTTATAATACTAAATATCAAATTTATATAAATTTTTATCATCAAGAAGTTTTTTAAATGATATCTTTCATTACTTATACAAATAAATTTATGTCCCAGATTTTCTCTTAAAGTTTTCTCACCAAGACAGTCTGACTCTATCCAAAAACTGTATACAGGATAATTTACAGTTATCCTGCTGTCCAATGTTTTACTAGTTTATATTACACCTGCAAAAGATAACTGGAAATATCCTGTATATATTTATTACCATAATATTTATTAAAACCGCCAGATTATTTAAAAACTTCCAGCAATTAAAGATGTAACCAAAATACTATATTAATAATCCCTGCCTTTTTCAAATATATACAAAATCGTAAGAATAATTTAAAAACTTTTTTATGGTATATAAGGGTGTTTAGTATTATAATAATTAATGCAGCAAAAGTAATTATACAAAAACAGAGGTGAGGAAAATTATGGAGAAAATTAGTAGAAAGTTTTTTGCAGTATCCATAGCATCTTTTGCAATGGCATTAGTATTTACAGGATGTGGCAAGGGAGGCGGGAAAAATTCTGGCAAGGACAAAACACCAGAGTACATATATGAATCTAGTTTTAATGATTTGGGTACTGCCCAGGTTGATTATGTAAACCAGTCATTCATAAAAGATGGCAATATTTATTTGACAGGTTCACATTACAAGGAAGATAAAAAAAATGGAACTGGAACATCTTTAAATTATCTTTTGACAGGTTCTTTTGACAGTGAAAAGATTGACATGGCTGAAATTAAAGGATTAAAAACAAACGAAAGCCCTGACAAATTATTTATGGATGAAGACGGAAATATACTTATGCTTTCTTCTGTCTATAATTATAATGAAAAAACAAATGCCAGCAATACAAAATATTTTATATTAAAACTTGGTAAAGATGGCAAAACGGCTGGACGTACAGAGCTAAAGCCTGGTCTTAAGAAAAATGAAGAGTTTTATCTAAATGGCTCTGTATTGTATATCAATGAACAACTTATAGGATTTTCAGAGCAAAAGGTTTATGTTTTCAATAAAGATGGCTCTTTAGACAAGGCTGTCCAGTCAGACAATTATATTGACTCTATTTTTGCAGCAGATGGTGGTAAAGTCTATACTCTGGGCAGTATGATGGAAACGGCTGGCACGGTTGTTTGTGAATTTGACTTAAAAACTGGCAATTTCAGTGAACCTATAGACTTTGACGGCCGTTCTATATACAACATAAGAAGTACAAAACATGGCAAGGATGGTATTGTGTACCTGGGCAATGATGAAGGTTTATATGAATGTGATATTAATAAAAAGAAGGCAGAGCTTTTATTTAACTGGATAAATGTTGATATTAATGGTAATAATATATCAGATTTCCAGATAATGGAAGATGGAAAAATATCTGTTTTATGTACTTCTTACAGCTATGACTCATCTGGAAATGGCAGTTCATCTTCAAATATTGAACTGGCACTTATTGATAAAAAGAAATACTCTGAGTCCAAGCAAAAGAAAAGACTTACATTGGCAGGAACTTATTTAAACCAGGAAATAAAGGAAGAAATCTTAAAATATAATAAAAACAGTAACGATTACCATATTGATATTAAAAGTTACAGTACATACGATGACCCGCAAAAACAGATAAACCTTGATATAATATCAGGTGATGTGCCAGATATTATAGAGATGTCCGGACTATCTAAATCTATGTATATTAAAAAAGGCATACTGGCTGATATGACTCCTTTTATTGAGAAAGACGAAGAAATTAAAAAAGAAGATTTTGTGGATTCTGTAACCAGTACTATTGAACATGACGGGAAATTATATTACCTTCCAACTTCATTTACTATAACTGCCCTTGCTGGCCCTAAAAAGATTTTTAATGGCATGGAAGGCTGGACATATGAAGAAATGCAGGAAAAATATAAAAATATGCCAAAAGATGGTGTATTTAAGCAGGGTATGACAAGTGAATGGTTTATACAAAATATGCTTTCCTCACAGATGAAAGAGTTTATTGATTTTGAAACAGGCGAAGTAAACCTTAATTCTAAAGAGTTTATAAATATGCTTGAGTTTTCAAAGAATTTCCAGACCAGTGAACAGTATCTGAAAGATATGGAAGAAAATGGCTGGAAAACCCCTGATATATACGGACTTATTAAAAGCGGGAAACTATTGCTTAATGACATATACCTGTATGATTTTTCGGATATACAGATTAATGAAAAGTTATATAAAAGCCAGGGCGGTTTTGATATTATCAGCCAGCCTTCTAAAGATAAGAATAATAAATTATCAATGGGCACTAGTGATGCATGCCTTGCTATTTCAGAAAAATGCGACGATAAGGAAGGGGTATGGAAATTCCTGCGCAGGCTTTATTTATATGATTACCAGAAAAAAGTATCCCAATATAACGGTTTTCCTATAAGAAAAGATGTTTTAGAGAAAAAGATTGAATATGCTATGGCAACTAAAGAATATACGGATGATGATGGTACAAAAGTAACCCCTATAGAGGGCAATACATATTCAATGGATGATTTCACAATAGAGATAAAGCCATATACAAAAGCCCATATGGATTTATTCCGTTCTATGGTTGACAGGATTGGCAGAGAAGATAGCTATGACACATTTTATAATGATATTTCTAAAATGATTGAAGAAGAAACAAAGGCATTTTATAAAGGTGACAAAACTGCTGAAGAAACTGCTGAAGTTTTACAAAGCAGGGTAAAAATTTATGTCAGTGAAAATTCTTAATAATATATAACTATAACCAGATATTATTGAGTCCTGATAACAGATGGAGGTGGCACTAATACGGAAAGGAAGAGGAAAAAGAAGAATAAATCCAGGAATAAACACCATTTAAAAGAACACCTGGTATCAGGCGTATTCCTTGCACCCAGTTTTTTAGGTGTTATGGTATTTATGGTTGTTCCATTTATGGTAATTATTTATTATTCACTAGTTGACGGGCCTATTGATGGTAATTTTGCAGGACTGGACAATTTTAAGATGCTTTTTTCAAATGCCGCTTTTTTACAGGCAGCAAAAAACAGTATTCTTTTTTCGGTGATTGCAGTACCGCTTGCAGTAGTGCTTTCCCTGCTGCTTGCAGTCCTGCTTGATGCCAATATCCCGTGGCAGAGCCAGTTCAGGACATCTTTCCTTTGTCCTATGATGGTTCCTGTCGCATCAGTTGTACTTATATGGCAGGTTATTTTTAATTCACATGGAGCTATGAACAGCCTGCTGGAAGTTTTTGGTTTTAAAGGTATTGACTGGCTTAAGTCTGATTATAGTATGCTTGTTGTTATTAGTATGTTCCTGTGGAAAAATTTAGGCTATAACATGATTTTATTTATGGCGGCACTTGGAAGCGTCCCAAAAGATATTATAGAAGTTGCACAGCTTGAAGCAGCAGGAAAGCTTACTATCTTTTTCAGGATTAAGCTTAGATACATAAATTCAACTATTTTATTTGTAATAATTTTATCACTTATGAATTCATTTAAGGTGTTCAGGGAGGTTTATCTTTTATCAGGTGCTTATCCATATGAGTCACTTTATATGCTACAGCACTTTATGAATAATACATTTGAATCACTTGATTACCAGAAACTATCCGCCGCCGCTATTGTAATGTGTGTATTTATGATTGTTATAATTGGTATTCTGTTTTTTATTGAAAGCAAGGCAGGTGAAGATTTTGAAAGTTAAACATAAAAAAAAGAGGCATAAAAAATCTTTAATATTATTTATAATTGCATTGGCAATGGCAGCGTTTTTCATGCTTCCTACCGTCCTTACAATAGCCAATTCATTTATGAGCCCGCAGGAAATCAAAGCAAATTATGGCATGGTCTTTAATGACCAGGAAAGTGCAGGATACATATCAGAAAAAGTAAACCTTAAATTTATTCCTGATATGGTAACTTTTAAACAGTTTGCAACAGTCCTTTTAAACAGTCCCGAGTACCTGTTTAAATTCTGGAATACAGTAATATATACTGTTCCTATTCTTATAGTACAGGTTATTATTGCAATACTAGCGGCATACAGTTTTACAAGATTTAAGGGAAGGATAAAGGAGATTTTATTTTTTGTATATATTATACTTATGCTCCTGCCCTACCAGGTAACTCTTGTCCCTAATTACCTGGTGACAGACTGGCTAGGCCTGCTTGATACAAAATGGGCAATCTGGCTGCCAGGAATGACTTCCCCTTTCAGCGTATTTCTGTTTACAAAATTTATGCGGCGCATACCAGATTCACTTATAGAAGCAGCAAAAATTGATGGTGCAGGGGAATGGCAGATTTTCTCAAAAATCTGCGTACCGCTCTGCAAAGGGGCAATGGTTTCTGTATCAATGCTTATATTTATTGATTACTGGAATATGGTTGAACAGCCGCTTATATTACTTAAAAATGAAGACCTGCACCCACTTTCAGTTTTTCTCTCCAAAATTAATTCAGGTGAGATAAGCCTTGCATTTGCAGTTGCAACAATATATATGGTTCCAGGGATTTTAATATTCTTATATGGAGAGGAATATCTGATAGAGGGTATTTCATATTCTGGCGGATTAAAAGGTTAAGTTTATGGAAGGAGATAATATTTCTTATGACAGAACAGGATTTAACAAAGAAATATCAAAAGCGTAAAGACAGGATTAAAAATATTGCTATTATCTTTTTGGTAATTATGCTTTTACTTACATTTTTTTCCAATACTATTATGAATTATTCGCTTGCAGAAGTAGAAACTACATATGCAGAACCAGGTTCTCTTACTACGAAAATACGCGGTGAAGCCTATGTTGAGGCAAGAGAGCCTGTGAATGTAAGCAGCAAGAATGAAAGGGAAATTTTAAAAGTATTGGTAAAAGATGGTGATAAGGTTAAAAAAGGCCAGGCTTTGTTTGTCCTTGCAGGCGAAAGCAGCGCAGATGCACTCAGGCAGGCAAAATCAGACCTTATGACACTTAACCATGACTATGCAAAGTCACTTCTTGAAATGGCTGTTCCTGAATATGCTACAAATTCACTAGAAATAAAGTATGCTAAGAAGGATTTGCAGAATTCAATTAAAAGTGTAGAGGAAGCTAAAAAAGAAAACAGCAAAAAGAAAGCAAAGTATGCAGAACTTAAGAAAAAGGCTGAAAATGCTAAAAAGAAAATGCTAAACAAAGCAGATGAAGTATCATCAAATGCATATAAGATTTCACAGGCTGACCTTGAACTTGAAAGCCTTGAAAGTGAAAAAGCAGAACTTAGTGGTGAAAACAGCACAAATATACAGGAACTGGAAACAGCAGTAACAGCAGCCAAAAGAGAAACGGAAGATGCCGAAGACAAGGTAAAACAGTATGAAGACAGCCGCACTTCTAAAACTATAGAAGAAGAACTTAAAACAAAAAGAAAAGAACTGGATGATTTGCAAAAAAGCCTTGATACTTTAAAAGCTGACTTAAAAGAAGCAGAAACTCCAGGTTCAACAGATGATAAAATTACAACATTGGAACGCAGTATACGTGACTGCAAGGCAGAGATATCTACTCTTAACAGCAAAGCTGACCAGGCAAATGCTGAGATTGCAGAACTCAATTACTTATATTACAGTGCTGATGATGAAAGAAAAGACCAGTACTGGCAGCAGTTAAGCAGTGCTAAGCAGGAATATATTGCATTAACTAAACAAATTGATGATAAGAAACGGGAACTTGGTGACTTTGAAAAGGATTTAGAAACTGCCAAAAAAAGTGCAGAAACATCAAGCGATAAGAAAATCAAACAACTTAAAAAAGATATTATATCAAAAGAAGAAGATATCACAGAAATCAAAAAAGAAATATCTTCACTTGAAAAAGAAAAATCATTAAGTGACAACAGGGAAAGCCAGCTTGCATTAGCAAAAACAGAACTATATGCTGCACAGAAAAAATTAAAAAGTGCAGAGCGCCAGCTTGAGGATGCACAAAAAGCTGTTAAAAATGAAAACAGCACAAAATTAAAGTCTGTAGAGGATAAAATCAAAGCTTTAAAGAGCAAAAGGTTAAAGCTGGATAACCAGAAAACTAAGCTTGAAAATTCATATACACAGTTACAGTCAGCTTATGAAACTGCTAAGGCAGAGGCAGATTCTTACCAGAAAGCAGATGAAGACCTTATTGATACGTTAAACCAGGCTGTACAGGAAAAGCGTAAGGCTCTTGAAACTCTTTATATTAACCTGGCAAAAGAAAAAAGTGATGACAGCCTTAAAAGACAGGTAGCCACGCTTGATAATGAACAGAAGGCAAAATCAATCCAGATGAAAAAAAATGAAATTGCCCGCCTTAAAAAGAAACGTAAAAACCGTGTAATCAGGGCAAAACTTGCTGGTACAATTTCTGGCTTAACCGCAAAGGCAGGGGAAAATGCAACACCTGGAAACAGCCTGCTTAATATACAGCCAAGTGGCAATGGCTACCAGATAAGTATCCCTGTAACAATGGAACAGAGTAAGCTTGTTAAACGTGGTGATAATGCTACAGTATTAAATATGTGGGATGATGATATAAAGGTAATTCTGGCAAATATAAAGACAGACCCACAAAATCCAAACGCTGGCAAAACCCTTGTTTTTAATGTTTCAGGCAGTAATATTGAAAATGGTACTTCATTAAGCATATCTGTTGGTGAAAAAAAAGCAAATTATGATTACATAGTGCCTACAAGTGCAATACGTGAGGACAGCGATGGCAAATTTGTATTAGTTATCCAGGAAAAACCAAGCCCAGTAGGCAACCGTTATATTGCTAAAAAGGAAGAAGTGCAGGTTCTTGCACAAAATGAAACACAGTCAGCAATATCGGCTGGATTTGACAGTTACGCAAATGTTATTACCACTGCTTCAAAGGCTGTTGAAAAAGGTGACTATGTACGTCTTGCACAACAGTAAATATAAGCGGGGCATGGAGGGATAATATGAAAGTTTTTTCAGGCAAAACAAAAAATAAAATAAGGTTTACAACTTTTTCATTATGTATGGTTGTAGCTTTTGTGTGCCTGTGCCTTTTACATGAAACGAACCAGAAAGAACGGGACTCCAATGCAGCAATACGCTGGAAATCAGATAAACAGGAGTTTTCATATATTTCTGTATACATGTCCCCAGAAGAAAACTGGAAAGAAAATGACAGGAATACGTTAACCAGCAATTTAAAAATGTCATTCCAGCAAAATTCTATTATAAATGAAGACAGGGAAGACAATAATGAGGGACTTATAAAAGACTGTTTCAGTTGTGAAGGCATAATGGAATTTACTAACGGCAAAAATACAGCAACTGCAAAAGTTACAGCAACTGGTGGTGATTTTTTCTTTTTCCACCAGCCAGTCTGGCTGTCTGGATTTGCATATTCGGACAATGATGTTATGAAAGACCGTGCCATAATTGACAAGGAACTTTCATGGCAGCTATTTGGCGGGGAAAATGTAGCAGGAATGCCATTTAAAATAAACGGCAATACATACTATGTAGCAGGTGTAGTTGATACAAGCCATTTAAAAGAAGATAAAAAAGCATATGGTGAAATTAACCGTGCATGGCTGCCTTATAGTGCCTTCTGCAAAGAATACCAGGGAAACCAGGCATCACCTGGCGTAACAGCCAGTAACACGGATACAGGCATTAACAATACATCAGATACAAGTACAATTCCAGGTACAGAAGAAACTACAAACAAAATTCCAATTACATGTTATGAAATTGTACTCCCCAACCCTGTAAAAGAATGGGCATTAAATCTTATACAAACAAGCCTTAATTCAAAAGACCGTAAAATGGTAATAATAGAAAACAGTAAAAGAACAAATTTCCTCTATGTCATGGATAATTTAAAGAACTTTTTCTATAAAACATCAGGCACACAGCCTGTTTCATATCCTTATTGGGAAAATGCAGCAAAAGTGCGTGATACTAAAAGGGAAATTTATACAGGAATTCTTTTAATTGCACTTATATATCCGCTATTATTATTTATCAGGATTATTACATGGATTTATAAGACAATAGATGGCAAAATTAAAAAACGTATGAATAAAAAACATGCATATCCACTTTAAATCCAGCCTTGGAAAAGGCATGTAAAAAACCTTTGATAGAATTTATATTACTGCTATACTATAGTTTCTAGACAGTTAATGGAAAATGAAATAGTTGCAGTATTGTCCTGGTAGTGCTGTTATTAATGTCATAAAACAAACTTCAATTATATATATCTTAACTTTATAAAAAATACAACAGACCCTTGGCTTATATTTATACTCCAAGGGTCTGTTGTCCATGCTCAAATAATGCCAGGTTTATTGTATTAATATCATAAATCTTTCTCTTTATAAAATATTCTGTAATCAAATCAAATTTATTGCCTGGTGAAAACGACAGCCCTGCACATTTTAAAAGGCTGTCTGTTTCTTTAATATCAAGCCCAAGAGCTACCGCCAGTGCCAGCACCGTCTTTTTCCTTGGTGTGTAATTAACATCACAGCGTATTTTAGAAAATAATTTACGGTCTATATTTGCTTTTTTATAAACTTCAGGGTCTGACATGCCTTTCTGGTCAACCAGTTTTAAAAGACGTTCCTGAAATGTATCACCAATATTACCTATAATATCATCAAGCCTTTCCCTGCCTGTCTGGTATATACACTCTGGCATCATGCCAGAAACTGCACTTCTGTACTTCTCTTCCATCCTGTTTTGCTGGTATTCACTAACTGCCTTGTCTGTTACATCACACTCGTCTATATACTCATCTACATCCTGGAAAAGTTTTCCTGAAAGTTCAAATGACTTCCTGTCAAATACTACAAGGATTACCAGCATATCATATTTAAAAAGAAAACTGCTAATTGCCATTACTGCTGTCTGGAGTGCCTTATCCCTTGGAAACTGGTAAACACCCGTAGAAATTAAAGGAAATGCTATACTCTCTGCTCCAAGTTCCAGCGCCTTTTCAAGTGATTTGCTGTAACAGGATTTTAAAAGCCCGAATTCATCCATGTTTCCGCCATGCCAGACAGGCCCAGCCGTATGTATAATATATTTTGCAGAGAGCCTGAAAGCAGGGGTTACTGCAATGCTCCCAACTGGAATATCCCCAATCTTCTTTCTCTCAGCAAGAAGCTGCTCCTTTCCTGCTGCCTCATAGATTGCTGCATCTGTTCCATTGGCATAAACTGGTTTTGGGTTGGCAGAATTAACAATTATATCTGCTTTGACATTTGTAATATCGTTTCTAATAATCTTAAATGGCATAATTCCCCTACATATTTTCCAAGGCACTGGTGATTTTTTCAAACTTCATTGCATGTGATGCTTTAACAAGTATTGAACTGCCATCTTTTACAATGTTTCCAAGCATTTCAACAGCCTTGTCTGTATTTTCATAATACATTACATTATGGTTTTCATCTATTGCCAGTGCTCCTGCCACATACTGTTTTGCGAGGCTGCCTGCACACACTATGCAGTCAATACCCTTTTGTACAGCATATGCGCCTATATCAAAATGCATTATCTTTTCATTTGCCCCAAGTTCAAACATATCCCCTATTATGGCAATTTTATATGTTTTTGCATCTGAAAGCACATCAATTGCAGCTTTCATAGATGCAGGGCTTGCATTATAACAGTCATCCATTATTGTAAACCTGGCAGTTTTCTTAATGTTACTATGCCCGCCTACTGGCTGGAACTTACTTATTCCAGCAGCAATTTCATCTGCCTCCATTCCGAGCCCTGTAGCAACTGCAACTGCTGCAAGCGCATTTGTAACCATATGCATGCCTGGCACTGGTACATGAAGTGCTATCCTTTTATTTCCCGCCACTGCATCAAAATATGTGCCTTCAAGCCCTTTCTGGACTATATTTTCTGCATACACTCCGCAATTACTGCCAGTTCCAAAAAATACAGGTTTACTTCCCCTTACTTCTTTTATCTGTGATAATTTGTCATCATCACCATTAAGATATGCAATGCCATTATCCGCCATTGAAGAAAAAATCTCTGTTTTAGCCTTAAGCACACCGTCCCTGTCACCAAGATTTTCAAGATGGCACTGTCCTATATTTGTAATAATGCATATATCAGGCTTTACTATTTTAGAAAGCCTTGTCATTTCGCCAAACTCACTTATTCCCATTTCAACTACTGCTATCTCATGTTCTTCACGCAAACGGAATAATGTCAGCGGCACTCCAACTTCATTATTAAAATTCCCTTGTGTTTTTAATGTATTAAAATGCTCAGAAAGCACAGAAGCAACCATTTCCTTTGTTGTAGTCTTGCCAACACTCCCTGTTATTCCTATAATTTTAGTACCACAGGTTTTACGGTAAAATGCAGCAATATCTTTTAACGCCTGGAAACACGATTTTACCTGTATAAATGCACACCCTGCTGGCAGTTCTGCTGTCCCACATGCTTCCTGTGGTGTAAACTCTGAAATACAGCATACTGCACCATTATTATATGTCTGCATTATATATTTATTACCATCTGCACGTGCACCTTTTATTGCTACAAATGCACCATCACTGGAAATATTCCTGCTGTCTGTTGTTATTGAAGATATTTCTGTATTCTTTATATCTTCACTTCCATAATATATGCCTTCACAAAGCATTGTAATCTTTGCTGGTGTTATTTGTCTCATATCTGGATAATCCCCTGTTATTTTTTATATTTTTCCAATGAAGCCACTACTATTTTTTCACATAATTCTGGATAAGTTACATTAACTGCTGCTGCCTCTTGTGGAAGCAGGCTTACCGGAGTCATTCCTGGAAGTGTATTTGCCTCAAGACAGTATAAATTCCCTTTTGCATCAAGCAGGAAATCTATCCTTGCATATGCCTCAAGTTTAAGCATATTGTATACTTTCTTTGCATAATCCTGTATTTCATTACACAGTTTTTCACTTATATCTGCCGGACACACATCATCTGCCATTCCTGGCTGGTATTTCGTTTCATAATCATAAAATCCCTGCTTTGGTATTATTTCAATAACAGGATAAGCCTCCCCGTCAACTATTCCGGCTGAAAACTCCCTTCCCTTTATGTATTCCTCAACAAGCATTTCATCCTCATACCTGGATGCAGTTTCCAGCGCTTTCTGGTACTCCTCCCTGTTATTTGCTATACTTACACCAACACTTGAGCCTCCGCAGCATGGCTTTACAACACATGGGAACATACTGTCCTGGAGCTGCTTTCCTCCCTTAATACCGTCTTCCATCTCTTTTTTCGTAACAATAAAACCATAAGGCACTGGTACACCGCCTTCTTTTAATATCTTTTTAGATATTAACTTATCCATTGCAAGGGAACTTCCAAATGAACCCGAACCTGTATATTTTATCCCAAGTATATCAAATGTTGCCTGAAGCCTTCCATTCTCACCATCAGCCCCATGAAGCGCCATAAATACAATATCAGCCATATGGCATATTTCAAGGACATTAGGCCCTGGAAGCCTGTCATTGTTCCATTTATCTTTTAAAGAAGCACTACGCATCTTCTTAATTTCCTCTATATCAGGGTCTGTAACATTTATATCGTGTATTTCATCATTAAGCAGGGATTTCTTATCAAATATGCCTTCTAAAGAAATCCCCTCTTCACCATAACCAAAAAATACATCAAGCAGGACTGCCTTATGCCCGTTTTCCCTTAAAGCATCACATACTCCTCTGCCGGTAACAAGGGAAACCTCCCTCTCTGTACTAATACCTCCAGTTAAAACAACAATATTCACAATAACCTCCATTCCGCACCAAAATGCTGCAAGCTTTCATTTGATATATTAACACAGGCAAGGAAAATGTCAAGAAGCAAGTCCTGTGATTTCCAGTTATCTTTTGTTTGTGTTTTGTATGGGTTTACGGACGGTTTTTTAGTGCCAGAGCCACAATATTCCATACAGAAAAAAGCATGCCGAAGGCATGGCTTTTGCACGCATTCCGCTACGTTAACCCACGCAATGGCACATAAAGCCCATATGCCCCAAAAGAAACTAACGTTCCTTCTGTTGCATATGGGCTTAAATGCCAGTGGGGTTAAAGTGCCCCTTTTATGGAATAATTGATGACATCCGGCACGCAAAACCTGGCATCATAAACTTACACTAAGACACAAAATAAACAGATAACTGTAAATGGGATGGTGGGAATTATTCTGCTAGTCACTTATTATACAGTGTAATAATTACCGTTATACAGGAATTAATATAAAAATAATACCAATGTACTTCCGTCCTTCTAAATCCTCTGCCCCAAACCATAATTTCCAGTTATAATATTTATTTTTTTATGTTTTTTTTAATTCTGATGGGTACAGCAGGTTTCCAGTGTTCCAGCTAATATTATTCCACTCCAGGGCACTTCAGCACCGCCAGTGTTTGTATCCCGTTTTAAATAAAAAAAGGAACGGCAGTTTCTTTTTTTATAGGGATACTATGCACTGCTGCGTGGGCTGATGTAGCGCAAGCGTGCCCTGGAACGGAATAATTTAGTGGAACACCAGAAACCCTGCGTCCGTCCACCAATAAAAGATAACTGGAAATTATCTTATATATGTATTATCTGTCAGCCTACTGGCCTTGCTATCATTACTATTGAATCATTCTGTGAATATTCGTAATGTATTACCGCATTATTACTGCTGCTGGCTGATACATCCATGTCCTGTCCTGTATACATTTCTACATGTGATATGTTTTTATAGCGCCCGTTTTTTGTATATGAGAAGAATACCAGGTCACCTGGAAGCAGTTTGTCGCTTGGCACTGCCTTGTTATAGAGTGTTTTTCCATTTTCTGTACACCATTTTGCTATATCAGCGGCTGTTGGTGCCCATCCGGATTCCACGCCAAAGAATACATCATACCTGGAATAAACCCTCCAGATAAGTGAACTACAGTCATAATAACCTTTTCTCATTCTCTTAGCCTGGCTGTAATGTGTCTTTGTATTGGAGATTGATATAGCTTTTTTTGAAGCTTTGTAGCCTTTAACAGAAGTTATTTCAACTGGTATCTCTATTTTGCGTCCGTCTGCATTGGCAGTAATAACTGAGTTGCCTATTTTTAATGCTTCAACCAGGCCCTCTTCATCTACAGCCGCAACTGCTTTTTTGCTGCTTTTGAATGTTACTGTGCTCTTTTCCTCATCAAGCCCTTCTATTTTTATCTGGTTTGTACCGCCTTTACAGTCAACAATTCCATCACCATCATAATAAGGGTCTGTTACTGTTATATAGCATACAATGTCCCTGCCATCTGCATTAATTGTAACTATATCTTCACCTGTATTATTGGCATAGAGTTTCCCTGCCTTTTTAAAATAAGCTGTTCCATTTTCACTTTTCTTTAAATTCCATTCAACTATGCTGGCGTCATTTAAGCCATCAACTGTAATAGTTTTGGTGACGCCTTCTGCTATTACAATGTCTGTTTCTGCAATAACCGGGTCTGTTACTACAAGTTTAGTTTCAAGCCTTATGGCATCACCATTTTTTGGTGTTATAACTGCTGCCAGGCCTGTTTCACCTGGTGCAACAGCAGCAATCCCGCTTCCGCTGGTAATTGCAGCGGTTTCATCAGCAATTTCCCACTTTACTGGAATATCTTCTTCAAGTGGTGCATAATTTGTTATTACAGGTGAATATGCTTCTGTACCCGCTGCCCTTGCCTGTGTTTCACTGGCAAATGCAGGAGCTGCTATATTTACTTGTGCAACTTCTGTCTTTATGCCGTCATCGCCTGAAACAAAAATTTTAGCACCTTCAAAACCATATGCAGTAACACTTCCATCTGCATTTACTACTATGTTTTCATTGGAGGATGTATACATATACCTGCCTGTATCATATATCTGTGCTGCCATAAGGTAATAGCTGTTTCCATATGTTAAATCCACCTGCTCTGGGTCTAGCACTTCTATTGTTATTATTTCTGTCTGGGTAATATTATTATATGTAAATGTAATATCAGCCTTGGCACTTCCTGCTGCAAGGGCTTTTACTGTACCATCGCTGTCTAAGCTTGCACACGCAGGCTCAGGGTTTTCACTGTTCCAGCTATAACTTATCTGATAACCTGCATCTGCTGCATTATAATCACCGCTGTAATTAGTCCCTAAAAACTCTTCACTTACAAAACTTCCAAGGCTTAAAGTGCCACCTGTAAAAACTTGGGCGCTGTCCTGGTATAAAAGTTTGTCCAGCGCAGAAGCTTTCTGCCATAAAAGACAGCTTGCCATAAGCATGACAAATAAACACAGGAGTTTCTTCTGCTTAATAATCCTGCTAAGGCCTGCAAGTATCTTTTTTTTGTCTTTAACAAGGTCTTTAATAAGGCCAGTCATCTTTCATCCTCCATTCTGTTCTTTTTTGTCCATACAGGTTCTGCAATACGCATCGCCTGTATCCTGCTGCATACCACATAAGCAAGCCTGGGGCTGCTAAAAGGCTTGGCTTGCCTGATGAGGTTAAATATCATCTTTAAAGTTCCCATAGACCATGTCAATATACTCCCATATCTCATCCTTTCCAGCCTTTGTAACTGCTGAAAATGGTATTACAGGTGTGCCCTCTTCTACATCCAGGGTCTTTTTTATATCCTGTAAAAGCTTCGCTTTCTGTGCACGCTTTACTTTATCCTCTTTTGTTGCAATAATTATAGGATTAAAGCCATAGTTTATGCACCAGTTATACATTTTTATATCATTGCTGTTAGGTGTATGGCGTATATCCACAAGTAAAAATATAAGTCTAAGGACTTTTGAGCCTTCCAGATAATTATTAATCATTTTGCCCCATTTTTCAACAAGGTTTTTAGATACTTTTGCATACCCGTATCCCGGCAGGTCAACAAAATACAACATTTCATTAATATTGTAGAAATTGATTGTCTGGGTTTTGCCAGGCTGGGAGGAAGTCCTTGCATATGATTTCCTCTCTGCCAGGCTGTTGATAAGTGATGATTTGCCAACATTTGACCGCCCTGCAAATGCAATTTCAAGCAGGCTGTTCTCTGGAAGCCTGCTTGTAACGCCACAGACTGTTTCAAGGTTTATACTTTTTACCTTCATCTATACTAAAACCTCCCCGAATACTTCTTCTGCATGTTGTACATATTTTACACTTATCCCGTCTAAAATCTCTTTCTCAAGGTCATCAATATCCTTTTTATTCTTAAGAGGCACTAACACAAGCTTTATCCCAGCCGACTTTGCAGCAAGGATTTTTTCCTTTAAACCGCCTATAGGGAGCACACGTCCCCTTAATGTAAGCTCACCAGTCATAGCAACATCTGGCCGTACCTTTTTATCTGTTACAGCCGAATAAATTGCTGTAGCCATAGTAATGCCCGCTGACGGCCCGTCCTTTGGCACTGCACCTTCTGGCACATGCAGGTGTACATCATGCTTTTCAAAATATTCCTCTGGGAAACTGTCTGGGATAACTGACCTTACATATGACAATGCAATTTTAGCTGATTCCTGCATTACATCACCAAGTTTCCCTGTAAGTTCCAGCTTTCCTGTACCCTTCATAATATTTACTTCTATCTCCAGTGTGTCACCACCTGTGCTTGTCCACGCAAGTCCTCTGGCTATTCCTGCTGCTGCCTCTTTATTTGCCATATCTGTTGTGTATTTTTCTGTGCCAAGGAATTTCCTTATATTGCGCTCTGAAACCCTGGTCTTGCTTTCTGCGTCTTTAGCCACTTCCATAGCAGCCTTACGGCAAATCTGCGCAATTTTCCTTTCAAGGTTCCTGACTCCTGCTTCCCTTGTATAATTTTCAATAATTATCCTGACTGCCTTATCTGATATATTAAGCTGGTTTTTTGTCAAACCATTGGCATTTTTTTGTTTTTCTATAAGATGTTCCTTTGCAATATGGAATTTTTCATTTGATGTATAGCCAGAAAGTTCAATAACTTCCATCCTGTCAAGCAGCGGCCTTGGAATTGTATCAGTTGTGTTAGCTGTGCATATAAACATTACTTTAGATAAATCAACAGGCATTTCTACATAGTGGTCACGGAAATATTTGTTCTGTTCAGGGTCTAATACTTCCAGAAGTGCTGATGACGGGTCTCCTTTATAATCACTGCCAATCTTGTCTATTTCATCCAAAAGCATTACAGGGTTTTTTGATTTAGCTGTCCTTAATGCGGCAACAATCCTTCCTGGCATTGCACCTACATAAGTACGCCTGTGCCCTCTTATCTCTGCTTCGTCACGCACGCCTCCAAGGCAGATACGTACATATTTCCGGTCCATTGACTTTGCAACAGACTTTGCTATTGATGTCTTGCCTGTGCCTGGAGGCCCTGTAAGGCATATAACAGGGCTTTGGCCATCTTTTTTAATTGCCTTGACCGCTAGACATTCAAGAACCCTTTCCTTAACTTTTTCCAAACCATAGTGCTCTTTGTCTAGTACCCCGCTTGCACGCACAACGTCTGTGTTGCTTTTGCTCTCTTTTTTCCAGGGAATATCTAAAAGTGTTTCAATATACCCCCTTATAACAGCATTTTCAGAGGAACTAGAACTTGTAATTTTAAACCGCCTTATTTCCTCTGCAAGCTTTTTCTTTACTTTCTTAGGTGCTTTAAGCTTTTTTAATGCCTCTGTATATCTATCTGCGTCAGAGTCTGAATCATCCTCGCCAAGTTCTTTGTGTATGGCCTTCATCTGTTCACGCAGGTAATATTCACGCTGGTTGCTCTCTACTTGTGATTTTACACGCCTTGCAATATCATCCTGTATGCGTGCTATTCCTGTTTCACGGCTTAACACTACGGAAAGCTGCTCATGCCGGTCTATTATGCTGTCTTCTGAAAGAATTTTCTGCTTTATCTGGTAATTTACAGGAATATTTGAACTAATCTGGTATATTAATGTGTCTAAGTCAGTTATATTTAATATTTCATCAACAAGTTTCTGGTTAAACCTGCCATTTGCATTTGCATATACCTGGAATAAATCTTTAAGCCCGCGTATCATCGCAACAATTTCCAATGTATATGATGTATCTTTGGTTTCTGGAATGTTTTCAAGCGTGCCTGCCATATAACCATCCATTGATTCAAGATACATAAGTTTCATCCGTTCCCTGCCAGATATAACTACCCTTATAATCTTGCCAGGCATATTTACAATCTGTTTTACTTCTGCAAGTGTCCCTGTTTCAAATAAATCGTCCATGCCTGGTGTTTCAACAGACGGGTCTTTCTGTGCAACAGTAAACACAAGCTGCCTGCCATTCATAGCTTCTTTAAGTGCCTTGACTGTATTTTCACGCCCTACTTCAAAATATACAGTAGTCTTTGGAAATACAACCAGGTCTCTTAATGTAACTATTGGAATTCCCTCCATTTTATCTGTTACATCTAAATTTTCTTCCATTTAATATCCTGTCTCCATTCTGTTTTTATATAACCCAAACAGAGGGATTACTTAATCCCCCTGTTTACTGGCTTTTTGCAAAGCCTATGCAATTTCGTTTTTAGTCCTTCTGCTTGTACGCCTGGTTTCGTTATTGTCAAGTACCAGCAGGGGCTCTTCATCACCTGTTACTGATTCCTTAGTAATAATACATTCTTTTACTTCATCATCTGATGGTACTTCAAACATAGCATCCATCATAATTGATTCCATAATTGCACGCAGCCCCCTGGCACCTGTTTTTCTTTCAACAGAACGCTTTGCAACTGCTGCAATCGCATCATCTTCAAATGACAGTTTTACACCATCTAATTCAAACAGCTTTTTATATTGCTTTGTAATCGCATTTTTAGGCTCAACAAGAATTCTTTTCAGTGCCTCTTCGTCAAGCAAATCAAGTGCAACGTTGACTGGAAGCCTTCCTATAAGTTCTGGTATAATGCCAAATTTAACAAAATCCTCTGGAAGTACCTGGCGGAATAAATCACCAATATTTTCATCCCTTTTTGTTGAAATCTCTGCATTAAAGCCAATGGACTTCCTGCCTATACGTGTACCTATAATATTTTCCAGGCCATCAAACGCACCACCACAGATAAATAATATATTTGTGGTATCAATCTGGTAAAATTCCTGGTGCGGGTGTTTCCTTCCGCCCTGTGGCGGCACACTTGCAACAGTTCCCTCTAAAATTTTAAGAAGTGCCTGCTGTACGCCTTCACCTGAAACATCCCTTGTAATTGATACATTTTCACCTTTACGTGTAATTTTATCAATCTCATCTATATAGATAATTCCATGTGAAGCCCTCTCCATGTCATACTCTGCTGCCTGTATAATTTTTAAAAGGATGTTTTCCACATCTTCACCTACATATCCTGCTTCTGTAAGCGCTGTAGCGTCTGCAATAGCAAATGGGACATTAAGTATCTTTGCAAGTGTCTGTGCAAGGAATGTCTTGCCTGAACCAGTAGGCCCAATCATCATAATATTGCTTTTTTGCAGTTCTACATCCATATTACGGCTTGAGAGTACACGTTTATAGTGGTTATAAACCGACACGGAAAGTACCTTCTTGGCTTCTTCCTGGCCTACTACATATTCATCAAGGAATTCCTTGATTTCCTTTGGCTTAAGAAGGTTTATATCCATATCATTCATATATAATTCATCATCATTTACATCTTCTTCAATGATTTCAGAACAAAGTTCAATACACTGGTCGCAGATATAGACACCTGGCCCTGCAACTAATTTGTGTACCTGGTTCTGCGTCTTTCCACAGAATGAACACTTAAGCTTTGCTTCATCTTTTTTTATGCCCATTGCTACCTCCAAACAAACTAATGAAAAACAATGCCTGTATAATTGAAACCATAATCATTCTTTGGGTGCGTTTTTTGCAGACTTAGAATGATTTTTCAATTTATTTCCTCTTTGTGATTATTTCATCTATAAGT
The DNA here is from genome assembly GCA_910579085.1 of uncultured Lachnospiraceae bacterium. Classification (GTDB taxonomy): domain Bacteria; phylum Bacillota; class Clostridia; order Lachnospirales; family Lachnospiraceae; genus Butyribacter. The sequence goes on from CAJTRU010000051.1 coordinate 23,084, forward strand.
CCATAATCTTTAGCTTCCTGTGCTGTCATATAATTATCACGCTCTGTATCAATCTGTATCTGCTCCAGGTCTTTTCCTGTATTGGCAGCAAGTATTTCATTCAGGCGGCTTCTTGTCTTTAAAATCTGTTCTGCTACTATGCGGATTTCTGTTTCCTGGCCTTTTGCCCCGCCTGATGGCTGGTGTATCATAACTTCTGCATTAGGAAGCGCAAACCTTTTGCCCTTTGTGCCACCTGCAAGCAGGAAAGCGCCCATGCTGGCAGCAAGTCCCATACAGATAGTTGAAACATCACATTTTATATAGTTCATTGTATCATATATTGCAAACCCTGCACTTACTGAACCGCCAGGGCTGTTTATATAAAACTGCACGTCCTTTTCTGAATCCTGTGATTCAAGGAAAAGAAGCTGTGATACAAGAAGGCTTGCTACATCGTCATTTACTTCCCCTGTAAGGAATATAATCCTGTCTTGTAAAAGCCTTGAATAAATATCATATGAGCGCTCGCCGCTGCTCGTCTTTTCGATAACATAAGGTATGCTATACCCCATAACTTCTCACCATTCCTTTCTGGTTTTAAAGCCTGGTTTTAGTTCTCCTGGCTCTTTTCAGCAGCGGAAGCTACAACAAGTTCTACAGCCTTCTGTACAGCTATATCCATGCGTATCTGTTCTTTCTCATTGTCACTAATTAATCCAGTGAGCTTGTCTTTCTCCATGTTGTAAGCTTCTGCCATTCTCTCAACTTCCTTGTCATAGTCTTCATCTGACACTTCAATGTTTTCAGCAGCAGCTACTGCTTCAAGTACAAGACGGCTCTGTATACGTTTAAGTGCCTGTGGCTTTAATTCATCAATCATTTTCTGTGGTGTCAGGCCTGTAAGCTGCATATACTGTTCCATTGAAAGCCCCTGTGCCTGGAGACGCTGTGCAAATTCCTGTGTCATCTGCCTTGTCTGTGCATCAACCATAGGGTCTGGAATTTCCATCTGTGAATTCTCAATAATTGCTCCAATTACTTCTTCTTCCTTTTCCCTTTCAAGCGCTGCTTCCTTGTTTTCAAGAAGTTTTTTCTTTAAGTCTTCCTTATACTCTTCTAATGTGTCAAAATCAGATACATCCTGTGCAAATTCATCATCAATATCAGGAAGTTCTTTTACTTTTATATCATTAATTTCTACATAGAATACAGCATCTTTGCCTCTGAGTTCCTCTGCCTGGTACATATCAGGGAATGTTACATGCACTTCTACAGAATCGCCTGCATTTTTGCCAATAAGCTGTTCTTCAAAATTATCAATAAATGTATGTGAACCAAGGACAAGTGAATAGTCTTCTGCTTTGCCGCCTTCAAACTGTTCACCGCCAACATACCCGTCAAAGTTTATAATAACAGTATCTCCCTCTTGTGTTGCCCTGTCATCAACTGTAATCATACGTGAGTTATTTTCCCTTACCCTGCTGATTTCAGTGTCTACTTCTTCATCTGTTACTTCTGCGGTCTTCTTTTCAACTTCTATTCCTTTGTATTCACCAAGAGTAATTTCTGGTTTAACTGCTACTGTTGCAGCAAATATAAAAGGAGTGCCCTTTTCTATCTGTTCAACTTCTATTTCAGGCTGGGAAACGATTTCTAAACCACTTTCCTTTGCAGCATTTTCATATGCATCAGGAATTATGATATTGGCAGCATCCTCATAAAATACGCTTGCACCATACATTTTTTCTATCATTTTACGTGGAGCTTTTCCCTTACGGAAGCCTGGCATTGCTATCTTGTTCCTGCTTTTTTTATATACTTCATCAAGCGCTTTTTCAAATTCCTGTGCTGGAACTTCAATAACAAGCTTTGCCATATTCTTCTCTAACTTTTCTACCTGTACACTCATTTTAATATTTCCTCCTTATAATAAACGGGTAATCTCCCGTAATTTACCATTTGTATAATATATCATGAACAAACCACTGAAATCAAGGGGGTTTGTTAAATTTTATAACTTTTCGCACCTGTTTTATAAATTTGTAAATTTTAACCTGTAACAAATCCTTTATTTTCCAGTACAGAAACAACACTGTCTACGTACTTTTCACATAACTCCTGTGTTTCAGCTTCCACCATTACACGTACTAAAGGTTCTGTGCCGCTTTCCCTTAAAAGTATGCGCCCGTTGCTGCCAAGTGCTTTTTCTGCCTCTTTTGCCGTATACAGCACATAAGCATCATTTATAGCAGCTGTTTTATCTGCCACTTTTACATTCTTAAGGAGCTGCGGGTATATTTTTAAATCTTTCCTTAATTCTGAAAGCTTTACCTTTTTTTCAAGCATTACCTCCATAAGCATAAGCGAGGTAAGCACACCGTCACCTGTTACAGCGTATTTGCTGAATATTATATGTCCTGACTGTTCCCCGCCAAGTGAATAGCCATGTTCCATCATATTTGCATTGACATATTTGTCACCAACTGCTGTCTTTTCATATGCAATGCCTGCTTTATCCAGTGCTTTGTAAAGCCCTATATTAGACATAACTGTTGTAACTATTGTATTATTCTTTAATTCGCCTTTCTCCTTAAGGTAACATCCACACAAATAAAGAATTGCATCACCATCTATTACATTGCCCTGGTCATCAACAGCAAGACACCTGTCTGCATCACCGTCATATGCAAAACCTATGTCAAGGTTCTTCCCCTTTACAAACTCCTGCAGCTTTTCTATATGTGTAGAGCCACACCCGTCATTAATATTAAGCCCGTCTGGTTCTACGCCTATTGTATAGGTTTTTGCACCAAGCGCATCAAAAACACCTTTGGCAACTGAATATGAAGAACCATTGGCACAGTCAAGCCCTACACGTATGTTTTTAAATGAACGTGTAGCAAGTGACATAAGATACCCTATATACCTGTGCCTGCCTATTGCATAGTCAATTGTACATCCGATATCTCCCTTTGTCGCAAATGGAATTGTATCCTCAGCACTGTCTATGTACTCCTCTATTTTTTCCTCTATTTCTGCTTCAAGTTTATGGCCATTTCCATTTATTACTTTCAGCCCGTTGTCATAATATGGGTTATGGCTTGCAGAAATCATAATACCACAGTCAAACTGCTCAGTCCTCACCACATATGAAACACTTGGTGTTGGTGTAACATGTAACAGATATACATCCGCACCACTGGCAGTAAGCCCGGCAGAAAGTGCATCCTCAAACATGTAACTTGAACGCCTGGTATCTTTTCCTATTACAATCCTTGCTTTATGCTCCTGTCCATAATACCATCCAAGAAAACGTCCCACTTTATAAGCATGTATAACATTTAAACCGGCATTTGCCTCACCACGGAAACCATCTGTGCCAAAATACTTCATTTTTTATATTCCTCCATTCTGTTATATCCATATAAGATGTGCATAAGCACAAAATACATCCAATATGCCATATTTGGCATTGTACATAACAATTATAAGCCTGTATTCTATTAATATTAACATAACGCACTATATAAATCAATAATTTAAAAAATACCATCACGTCCGTTTCATAAATTCCTGTACAATAAACTGTATACAGGATAATTTGCAG
>CAJTRU010000052.1 GCA_910579085.1 uncultured Lachnospiraceae bacterium
CACTGGAAAACCCTGTGTCCGTTAATCCACAAAAACAGGATAACTGCAAATTATCTTATACTTACCAGTTTTAGCTAATATAAAAATTTATGAAACAGCCGTGAAATACCATTAATATATAACATAAACCTGCCACCAGTCCACACAAAAACGCAAACACCAGATAACTGTAAATAAATACGCCCATTAATGGCATTTTTAGACATAATACCTCTTTAAACCTGGTACAATTTTTTTATACCTCCTATAAGATGGCACATTTTATAAAAACCTTGTTAAAATCCATTAAAAGGATATGCTCCATCCAATGCCCCTTTCTTCCCGCCACAACACTTTTACAAGAAACGGAGGAAATATGGATAACAGTAACAATTTTATTATTAGCGATGCAAAATCATTTGGATTAAGGCTTGCAAGGTTAAGAGAAGGCAAAAGCATAAGTGCACGTGAAATGAGTCTTTCCATAGGACAAAACAAAAACTATATCAATGCCATAGAAACTGGCAAAAATTATCCCTCAATGTCATCTTTTTTGTATATATGTGAATATATGGAAATCACACCTAAAGACTTTTTTGATACAGGATGCAAAAACCCTTTCCTTTCAGAAGAATTTCTTAAAACAATACAACAGTTAAATTCTGAACAAGTGGAACATTTATATAATATTATCCTTGATATCACTTCCAAAGATTAATCCATCAGATACTTTTTCTTTCATATCCTACTTGGCGGCAATATGCAGAAGCATATTGCCTTTTAATGTTTTTCAAGAAAATGGCATGGTTTTTCCCTTTCGGAAAGTGTTGCAAAGCCATAACCTGCTGCTTTCAGTTCCCTTATAATCCCTCTTAATGCTTCAAGTGTCTGCTTGTTACAGCCTGAATCGTGCATTAGTATTACTGGCTCATCATATTTCTTAAAATCCTTCCTGATATTTCCCATTATTGAGTCTACAGTAGGCGTGCCAACTGAATCCTCGGCACTTACATTCCAGTCTGCATATTCCATGCCGTTCTCATGGACTTTATTAATAATTTTCTCCCTGAATGTGCTTATATACCCATTTGCACTTCCCCATGGAAACCTTACAAGTTTTGCATCATAACCAAACTGCATTTCAAGCTGTTCTTTTATCTTCATTATATCTTTAAAACATGACTCCTCATTGGCGTAAATTTCATTAGCTTCATGGCAGTATGTATGCACACCTATTTCATGCCCCTCGTCAAGTTCCCTTTTTATTATATCTGACATATCACTGTCAATCTGCTGCCCTATAAGGAAAAATGTTGCTTTTGCCCCTTCTTCTTTAAGTATGTCAAGGTATTTTTCTGTAAGGCAGCTAGGCCCGTCATCAAATGTAAGGTAAGCTGTCTTTTTAATTGTCCCCTCAGAAATGGTACTCTCACCCGCTTTTTTACTTCCATTACGGCTTCCTGCCATCCATGCATTATTCCTCCAGCCTGACCTCTCTGCAAGCATACAGGCACAAATAATAACTACAGCAGCTATGCACGCCGCCTTTTCCCTGAAAGTCCATACTGTCCTTTCTTCTTTATCTTCTTTATTAAAATTATCTGGGATTTTCATATATTCCACCAGCCTCTTAATTTTGTATCTTATAAAATTTATGTATGCATGTAATAAATATTACTGTAATTTTGCGCATATTTTTACAGTATTTTTAGGGGACATTCCATTTGCTTTTAAATATAAATTAAGCTATAATTTTTTTAAAACAGTGTAGTTTTTATAGCCTTTATAAATATTTTTACTGGTGTTAAAACGCACAAGAATGGAGGAAATTTATGAAATTTGGTTACTTTGATGACCCTGCAAAAGAATACGTTATTACAACGCCTAAAACGCCGCTTCCCTGGATAAACTACCTTGGCAGCAACAGTTTTTTCTCACTAATATCTAATACTTGCGGCGGCTACAGTTTTTATAAGGATGCTAAACTTTTACGCCTTACACGTTACCGTTATAACAACGTACCAGCCGATGAAGGCGGCCGCTATTATTATATTAAAGATGGCGGTACTGTATGGAATCCTGGCTGGCAGCCTGTAAAGACAGGACTTGACTCTTACGAATGCCGTCATGGCATGGGTTACAGCCGTTTTACATCAGTTAAAAATGGTCTTGAAGCTTCTATGCTTGCATTTGTCCCATTAAATGACAACTGCGAAATAAACCAGGTTAAATTTACAAATAACTCTGGCAGTGAAAAGAATTTTACATTTTTCTCATATATTGAGTTCTGTCTCTGGAATGCAATGGATGATATGACAAACTTCCAGAGAAACTTAAATATTGGTGAAGTTGAAGTAATTGGCTCTTCTATTTACCACAAGACAGAATACCGTGAACGCCGCAACCACTATGCAGTCTTCTCTGTAAATACAGATATTGACGGTTTTGATACAAGCCGTGACGAGTTCTTAGGCGCATACAATGGTGTTAATGAACCACAGGTTGTAAAAGAAGGGAAATCACACAATTCTATTGCAAGCGGATGGAGCCCTGTTGGCTCACACCAGATTAATGTAACACTTGCACCTGGCGAAACAAAAAGTTTTATTTTTGTGCTTGGCTACTGTGAAAATCCACAAGACCAGAAGTTTTCTGCACCAGATGTTATTAATAAAAAACCTGCTGATGAACTTCTTGCAAAATACCAGACTGATGCACAGGTTGACGCTGCACTGGATGAATTAAAAAATTACTGGGAAAACCTGCTTTCTAAATTTACAGTACATTCTGATGAAGAAAAACTCGACCGCATGGTAAATATCTGGAACCAGTACCAGTGTATGGTTACATTTAATATGTCACGTTCTGCTTCTTATTACGAGTCTGGAATTGGCCGTGGCATGGGCTTCCGTGATTCATGCCAGGATTTGCTTGGATTTGTACATCTTATTCCAGAACGTGCAAGGGAAAGAATTATTGATATTGCTTCAACACAGTTTGAAGACGGCAGTTCCTACCACCAGTACCAGCCACTTACTAAAAAAGGAAACCTTGATATAGGAAGCGGATTTAATGATGACCCGCTCTGGCTTGTTGCCTGTGTTTCTGCTTATGTAAGGGAAACTGGTGATATATCAATACTTGGAGAGAATGTTCCTTTTGATAATGATGAGAGCAAAGCAGTGCCTCTTATGGAACATCTTAAACGTTCATTTAATTATACAGCAGAACATAAAGGCCCTCATAACCTTCCGCTTATAGGACGTGCTGACTGGAACGACTGCCTTAATTTAAACTGTTTCTCAGAAAATCCTGGTGAGTCCTTCCAGACATTTGGCCCAGGCGAAGGCCCTGTCGCTGAATCGGTATTTATTGCTGGAATGTTTGTTAAATATGGCAAGGAGTATGCTGACCTCTGCGAATTTACAGGTAACAAGGCTGAAGCAGAAAGAGCAAGGGCAGAAGTTGCAAAGATGAACGAAGCAGTCCTTAAAGACGGCTGGGATGGCAAATGGTTTGTGCGTGCTTATGATGCAGAAGGAAATAAGGTTGGTTCTGATGAATGTGAGGAAGGAAAGATTTATATTGAACCACAAGGATTTTGTGTACTTGCAGGAATTGGCACTGAAACAGGCGAGGCAAAGCAGGCTCTTGACTCTGTTAAAGAAATACTTGACACTAAATATGGAATTGTGCTTTTGCAGCCAGCTTATACAAAGTACCACCTTGAACTTGGTGAGATTTCGTCTTACCCTCCTGGATATAAAGAAAATGCTGGTATTTTCTGCCATAACAACCCTTGGGTATCATGTGCCGAAACAGTTATAGGCCGTGGAAACAGGGCATTTGAAATTTACAGAAGGACATGTCCTGCATATATTGAAGATATAAGCGACATTCATTGTACAGAGCCTTATGTATACTCACAGATGATAGCGGGCAAGGATGCACACTTCTTTGGACAGGCTAAAAATAGCTGGCTTACTGGTACAGCAGCATGGACATTTGTAAATGTATCACAATATATACTTGGTGTTTCGGCTACACTTTATGGCTTAAGCATTGACCCTTGTATTCCATCTGAAATGGGCACAAAGTTTACAATTACACGTAAATACCGCGAAGGAATTTATAACATTACTGTAGAAAACCCTTCCAAAGTTGAAAAAGGTGTTGCAAAACTTATTGTAGATGGAAAAGAACTGGCAGGAACTACTGTTGTTCCATACGAAAAGGGCAAAACAGAATATAATGTAACTGTTGTTATGGGTTAAAATGTATGCCTGGCTACAGACAAACATATTTTTATAAATTATTTTTCTGGATTTGGTAAAATAACAGGGGCACACCAGTTAATAAAACTAGATATGTGCCCCTGTATGTTAATCTGTTTATAATAGTATTTTATGCTTTAGCTTCAAACACTGGTAATGTATCCAGCAGTTCAGCTATTGGTGTAATCTTTTCATTATTAAATATATTATCAACAGCTTCTTTTTCATCCTCATAATTTTTATTATCCAGGTATTTTAAAAGTTTTTTCCTCTCAGATTTCTCATCCCTGTATGGAAGCCTGTTATAATCCCCTGACTTCTTAAATTCTTTTTCAACCTCCCTGAAACCAGCAATAAGGTACTCCCTGTCTGGGTCTTCTTTATTAACCCCGCCTATGGCATTATCAATTACTTCCTGTGCCTCTTCCTTTGATTTACAGTTTTTAAGCCTGTTTTTCAATGCCTCTTTCTGGTATTTTACACGTAATGCCGTTGTATAAAGCTGCTGGTTGTGCAGGCTTAAGTAATTTAGTTCTTCCTGTGTAAGGTTTTTGCCACTCTTAAGCTTTGACATAATCCTGCCCATATAAGCGGCACTTTCCTCCTCATCCATGCCATATGTTGGGTCTATAAGTGCCTCTATTGCTTCCTGCCATATTTTATTTTTTTCAGTCATATTTTCCTTAGCAAGAACCATATCCATCAATACCACTCCTTCTATATGCTTTTAAATATTCCTGCCACTAACTTATGGCACGCCTGTCATCCGCCAGAGGCATATTACTTTGCTTTTTCTATAAGTTATATCGGCTTGTATGGATGTTTCCCTACACTTTTTTCAAAATATCTGCATAAGTTCCTTATTATTACTAGTAGTTTAATATAAATATCCCATGTCTGGTTCATAAATTCCTTTACAATAAACTGTATGCAGGATAATTTCCAGTTATCTTTTGTTGGTGCTTTGTATAGGTTTACGTACGGTTTTTAGTGCCAGAGCCAGAATATTCCGTACAGGGGCACGCTTTCGCTATGTTACAATGTCATTTAGTTAAGGGAGATGCTGGAATTTAACAATGATGGGATGCGCTGGCAAATCCAAAGTGCCTTCCATGAACAAGCACGCTTCCGCTGGTTTGTCCAGGGCTCGCACGCAATGGTGCATAAAGCCCTTAATGTTCCTACGGAACATTTTAATACAGGGCTTAAGCACCAGCGGCTTCGTACAGCTTGTTCCTGTAAGCACATTTGGAATTTGCCAGCCAGTCTAATTTTTGGCACTTTCCAAAAACATTTCTGTCAAAACCCTTAACTAAATAACATTGCGCTACATTAGCCCACGCAGCAGTACATAGTGTTCCTGTCATGGAATAATGTTTAGCGGGAACACTGGAAACCTGCTGTACACCAATAAACCACAAAAAATATAACATACATACAAAATAGATACTATAACTGGAAATTATGGTGTGGGGCAGAGGACTTAGACAGGCGGAAGTACATTGGCATTATTTTTATATTAATCCTTGTATAATGGTAATTACTACACTGTATAGTAAGTGACTAGCAGAATAACCTCCTCCCCCACAATTTACAGTTATCTTAATTATTCTGGTTTTTGTTGCAGATTGCTGGTGACAGGTTTTGCGTGCCAGATGCCATGAATTATTCCGTAAAAGGGGCACTTTAACCCCGCCGGCATTTAAGCCCATATATTATTATATTCCAGGGAAACGTGAGTTTTATCTGGAATATAATAATATAATGGGCTTTATGTGCCGCTGCGTGGGTTAACATAGCGCAAGCGTGCCCCTGTACGGAATATTCTGGCTCTGGCACTAAAAACCGTCCGCCAATCCACAAAAACACAAACACAAGATAACTGGAAATTATCTTATATCTGCAAAATTCATGTCTAATGCAACATAAAAATACCTCTGGCAATTTATTAAAGTTTACATTATAACAAATAATAAATCTGCCAGAGGCTGTAATATGAGGAATATTTTAAATGCTAAAATCCATCCTGCTCTTGTTTTCTTCCTGTCTTTCTTCCTTTATCTTAGACCAGTCAACATTCTTTATCTTCTCAAGCAGTTCTTCTGCTGAAGATGCACTTACTCTTGTTTTCTTAACATGGTCGCCACGTATGTATCCGCCCTTTTCCTCTTTTGAAGCTTCTATACGCTCTTTCTGCTTTTCGCTTAATGTTTCTAATTCAGCAAAAAATGATACATTGCCATTTTTATCTATTGAAACTCCAAAACGTGTAACCTCGTTCTTTTTATCACCAAGCTGTTCTTCCATTCCAGATAATTTTTCCTTGGCTTCATCAATAATGCTAAGGTTTTTCTTTTTAAGTTCATCATCGTTTGCCATCTTCTCAAGTTCTTCAGGGTCTATAAGCACACTGAAATCTTTAGTACCTCTTGATAAATAAGCATCAGCCTCTTCATCTGTTTCATAGCTTGCCACGATAAAATCCACATCACCATATGTTTTTCTAAGCTCTTTTAAAAGGTTTTTAGCCTTATCACTTAATTTAATGTCTTTATCCTTTGTTTCCTGTGCCTGTTTTGCAGTATTTGTCTTTTTATTCTGTATAGTACTGTTATAATTATTTCCAAGAAATGCCCCATAACTGCTTATTCCATTCATAATATGCCCTCCTTAGCTAAATAAAATATTGTTTAACCTCATTAAGCAAGCCCTTTTAAAATGCACGCTTTTTAAATACATCAGCTATCTGGTGCTTAACTATATTATCGGCAATATTTTACAGATAAATTAGAATAAATTTAAACAAGGCGTGCAGTTTCCCTTGCTATTGCAAGTTCTTCATTTGTTGGCACAATCCATACAGGTACTTTGCTTGACGGGGTAGAAAGAAGGACTTCTTCCCCACGTGTTTTATTAGCTTCCTCATTCATTTCAACGCCAATTGCGCTAAGCCCGTCCATAATACTTTTCCTTATCTCACTGCTGTTTTCACCTGCACCAGCAGTAAGTGCTATTGCATCAGCGCCACCAAGTGCCATATAATATGCACCAATATACTTAATTATACGGTATGCCAGTACATCCAGTGCATTTGTTGCATCTTCATCTCCATTTTTTGAAGCCTCAATAATATCCCGGCAGTCATTTGACACACCTGACAATCCAAACATACCAGATTTTTTATTTAAAACCATAGTCATTTCACTAACACTTATATTTTCTTTCTGGCAGATAAACTCAATAATTGCAGGGTCAATATCACCTGAGCGTGTACCCATAACAAGACCTTCAAGTGGTGTCATTCCCATGCTTGTGTCGATTGATTTGCCATTTTTAACAGCAGCAATACTTGCGCCACTTCCTATATGGCATATTATAAGTTTTGAATTTTCATAGTCAAGCCCTGCAAGTTCTGCAAGCCTCTTTGAAACAAAACTGTGGCTTGTCCCATGAAAACCATAACGGCGTACGCCATATTTACTGTAATATTCCTTTGGCAGTCCATATAAATAAGCCTTGGCAGGCATTGTCTGGTGGAATGCTGTATCAAAAACCGCAACATGTTTAATCCTTGGCATAGCCCTCTGGCACGCACGTATTCCAAGAATATTTGCAGGATTATGAAGTGGTGCAAGGTCATTGCATGTTTCTATTTCCTTAATAATATCCTCATCAATCACAACCGAAGAAGAAAATTTCTCCCCTCCATGTACAAGGCGGTGTCCTATAGCATGTATCTCATCAAGCGAACTAATAACCCCGTCATTTAAATCTGTAAGCATGTCAAGAACTTTGCTGATTGCAACAGCATGGTCTGGAAGGCTTGATTTTGTTTCTGTTTTTTTGCCACCTGATTTATAAACAATCTTTCCATCAAGCCCGATGCGTTCACAATTTCCTGATGCTTTAACCTGTTCTGTTTCCGAATCAACTAACTGAAATTTAAGAGAAGAACTTCCACAATTTACTACTAAAATATTCATTTCCACTACCTCCATGATTAAATCACATAAACTTAAATTTAGTATACTTTATAAGCTTTTCTTTGTCTAGTGTAACATAAATATTTTCCAGTATGGTTTCTAGTACCGGAGCCACAATATTTCATACAAAAAAGCCATGTTTCCGATATGCCTTCCTGGAATGGAATAATTTAATGGAACACCAGAAACCCTGCGTCCATTCCCTAAAAACAAAATAACTGGTAATTAGTTTATATATACAGGCTTTATGGAACATACATGTTAAATAATTAAAATCCAATAGACTTTAACCCTTGTATATGCTAATATTTATGATAAAATAAGTGCGTGAAATAACCATCAACATAGTTCCTGTGTGCTGCCTGGCACTATGTTTGTTGCAATACAAATATTACTTGTTTCCTTAATATTACAAAATGTTAGCAGCAGCACAGAAACGAAGGTTCTTATGAAGACTACTGGCATTATTGCAGAATATAACCCTTTCCACAATGGACATATGCACCAGATTGAAACTATACGCAGACAGACAGATACGGACATTATTGTTGTTGTAATAAGCGGGGATTTTGTACAGCGTGGGACTCCTGCTTTTACTGATAAATACTTACGTACCGCAATGGCTCTTGCAAACGGGGCAGATTTCGTTTTTGAACTCCCTGTTATTTATGCTGCCTCAAGTGCAGGGCTTTTTGCCCTTGGCGGAACAGCACTTCTTGAAAGCCTTGGCTTTGTTGACAGTATATGCTTTGGAAGCGAATGTAATAATATAACTGTATTAAAACAGGCAGCAGATATCCTGCTTAATGGTGGCAGCCAGTTTAATTCTTCAGTAAGCCAGTTTGTACAGTCAGGTATTTCATATCCTATGGCACAGAATATGGCAATACAAAAACATTTCCCTGGTATTGCAGATAAGATATGCCAGGAGGCAGCCAGGCCAAATAATATCCTTGGAATAGAATATTTAAAAGCACTGGAATTATTAAAAAGCAGCATTACACCATATACAATACAAAGATGTGACAGTGGATACAACAGCCAGGACTACTCTCTTAATAATGATAAGTTTATTTCCGCTGCTGCTATAAGAAATGCGTTTACTAAGGAAGAAGAACCATTAAATTCTGTTTCTTCTTTTGTTCCTTCCAGCACCCTGGATATCCTTTCACAAAATAAAGACCGTATAAATATAAATGAAAATATGTTTTCTGGCGTGCTCTATTACAAATTAAGGGAAATTGCATGTAATTGCAGTGATAAAGAAGCTGTCCAAAGACTGGCTGGATTTCTTGATGTTTCAGAAGCACTTGCTGGCAGGATTATTAAAAATATATGTAATTATAATACATTTTCAGGATTTGTACAGACGCTTAAAACTAAACAGTACACTTACAGCAGGGTCTGCCGCTCTCTTATCCATATACTGCTTGATATACGCACAGACAGTTATAATATAAAACTCCCTTTGTCTAATGGAAACATCCTTAATCCATTACAGGTTACACCATATGCAAGGCTTCTTGGCATAAATAAAGAAAAAAGCTACATTCTAAAAGAAATAAAAAATACTGTACTGGTTACTAAAACTGCTGATGCCACACGGTTATTCCAAAACAGCAGTATTTTAAAGCAGCACGGGCTGGAAAACTTTGCAGAAAAAACATTCCAAAAAGATATATTTGCTGCTGATTTATACCGGGTTATATCTAACCAGGGAAATAATCCTTGTCCTGATGAATACAGGGCTGGTGTTATTATTAAATAAGCTCTGGAAAAACTTTTTTTAAATGTATTAATTTTATACTTCTGGTAATAATATCTATATAACAATTAACAATTCCTCCTCCGTAACAAGCAGGAAAAATGCTGCCATGTTAAAACATGGCAGCATTCCATAACCTGCATTTATGCAAAATATTATATTTTATTTATAGAGTTCTACTAACCTCTGTAAGTGCTCATAACGTGCTTTTGCAGCCTCTTCTGACTCTTTAAAGAGTTTTTCAGCACGCTCTGGGAATGGCTTAATAAGACGTGTATAACGTGACTCATTATTAAGGAATTCCTGGTATGAACCATCTCCCTCTTTAGATGAAAGGGTAAATGGATTTTTGCCTTCTGCTTTAAGTGCAGGGTTGAATGAGAATAAGTTCCAGTATCCTGACTTAACTGCTTTCTTCATCTCATCCTGGCAGTGGTTCATGCCACCCTTAGCGATACCGTGAAGTTCACAAGGAGCATAACCAATTATAAGTGAAGGGCCATTATAAGCTTCTGCTTCTGCTATAGCCTTAACTGCCTGTGCAGGGTTTGCACCAAGGGCAATCTGTGCTACGTACACATAACCATAGCTCATTGCAATTTCTGCAAGGCTCTTCTTGCCGATTTCCTTACCTGCTGCTGCAAACTGGCAAACCTCACCAATATTTGAAGCCTTTGAAGCCTGTCCGCCTGTATTAGAATACATTTCTGTATCAAATACCATAACGTTTACATTTTCACCTGATGCAAGCACATGGTCAAGACCGCCAAAACCGATATCATATGCCCATCCGTCACCACCGAATATCCATACAGATTTCTTAGCAAGGTAATCTTTCTTTTCAAGTGCTGCCTTTGCGTCAGGGCATCCGGCTGCTGCTGCCTTTTCAAGCTCAGATATAAGAGCTTCTGTTGCAGGTGTATTAGCCCTTGTGTCATCCTTTGTTTCAATAAACTTGTCTGCTGCTGCTTTAAATTCAGCAGAAGCTTTGTCAGAAGCTGCACATGCCTTTACAGACTCAATAGCCTGGTCACGCAGGTACTTCTGGCCTATATGCATACCAAGACCATGCTCAGCATTATCCTCAAACAGTGAGTTAGACCATGCAGGCCCTTTCTTTGAATCCTTGTTTACTGTATATGGTGATGTTGCAGCAGGGTTGCCCCAGATTGAAGAACATCCTGTAGCATTTGAAATATACATCTGCTCACCAAAGAGCTGTGTAACCAGACGTGCATAAGATGTCTCTGCACAGCCTGCGCAGCTTCCTGAGAACTCAAGGAGTGGCTGGTTATACTGGCTTCCCTTAGGTGTTGTATCAGCAAAACCACTGTCTTTCTTGCCAACATTAGCAACAAGATAGTCAAATACTGGCTGCTCATCAGCTTCTTCTGCCTGTGGAACCATCTTAATAGCACCCTCAGCAGGACATACTGTTATACACTCACCACATCCCATACAGTCAAGAGGTGATACACTCATAGTAAACTTGTAACTTGTCTTTTTAGACTTGTCATCTGCTGTCTTAATATTAGAAGGTGCAGAACTAACTTCATCCTCTGTAAGAAGGAATGGACGTATTGTAGCATGTGAGCATACAAACGCACAGTTATTACACTGTACACACTTCTCTGGGTCCCATGTAGGAACTGTTACAGCAGTACCACGCTTCTCATATGCAGAAGCACCTGTTTCAAACTGTCCGTCAGGGTTATCAATAAATGCAGATACAGGGAGGCTGTCACCATCCATCTTAGAGATTGGTTCCATAATGTCTTTAACCATCTTAACAACTTCTGGGCGTCCTGAAAGTTCTTTTGCAGGAGCATCAGGAGCAGGGTTTTTCCATGAGTCTGGAACTTCTACCTTATGGACAGCATCCACACCAGCATCAATTGCTTTGTAGTTCATCTCAACTACTGCATCACCCTTTTTGCTATATGACTTTTTAGCTGCCTGTTTCATAAAATCAACAGCTTCATCAATAGGCATAACATCAGCAAGCTTAAAGAACGCAGACTGGAGGATTGTATTAGTACGCTTGCCCATTCCTATTTCAATAGCCTTGTCAATAGCATTAATTGTGTAAAGCTGGATATTGTTATCAGCTATATATTTCTTAGCACCAGCATCTAACTTAGACTCAAGTTCATCATCAGACCACTGGCAGTTAATCATAAATACACCGCCTGGCTTAACATCCTGTACCATCTTAAAGCCATTTACTACATATGAAGGGTTATGGCAGGCAACAAAGTCAGCCTGGTTAATATAGTAAGGGCTCTTAATAGGATTGTCACCAAAACGGAGGTGTGAAATAGTTACACCACCTGTTTTCTTAGAGTCATACTGGAAGTATGCCTGGATATATTTATCTGTATGGTCACCAATAATCTTTGTAGAGTTCTTATTAGCACCAACAGTACCATCACCACCCAGACCCCAGAACTTGCACTCTTTTGTTCCTGGTGCTGATGTAATAGGAGCTGGCTTAACTTCTGGAAGGCTTAAGTTAGTAACATCATCTACAATACCGATTGTAAAGCGTGCCTTAGGCGCATCCTTTTCAAGCTCTTTAAATACTGCAAATACAGATGAAGGAGGTGTATCCTTTGAACCAAGGCCATAACGTCCGCCTGTAAGGACAATGTCATTAAGTCCTGCTTCACGGAGTGTAGCTGCTACATCAAGGAAAAGAGGGTCACCTAATGAGCCTGGCTCCTTTGTACGGTCAAGTACCGCAACTTTCTTAGCTGTCTTAGGAAGCACTTTAAGTATAGCTTCTGAAGACCAAGGACGGTATAAACGTACTTTAATAAGACCAACCTTTTCACCTGCTGCTGTAAGGTAATCAATAACTTCTTCTGCAACATCGCAGATAGAACCCATAGCAACAATTACACGCTCAGCATCAGGAGCACCATAATAGTTAAATAAGCCATAATCTGTACCTAACTTCTGGTTTACCTTGTCCATATACTTCTCAACAACTGCTGGAAGCTCATCATAAGCTTTGTTACAAGCCTCGCGGTGCTGGAAGAATACGTCACCATTCTCATGTGAACCACGTGAAGCTGGATGCTCTGGGTTAAGTGCATGTTTACGGAATTCATCAACTGAATCCATTGGGCACATTTCCTTAAGGTCTTCATAATCCCATTTTTCAATTTTCTGGATTTCATGGGATGTACGGAAACCATCAAAGAAGTTAATAAATGGAACTTTGCCTTCTAATGCTGCAAGATGTGCAACAGGGCTTAAATCCATAACTTCCTGTGGATTTGTCTCTGCAAGCATTGCAAAACCTGTCTGGCGGCATGCATATACGTCGCTGTGGTCACCAAAAATATTTAATGAATGTGTTGATACTGTACGTGCTGATACATGGAAAACACTAGGTAACTGTTCACCAGCAATCTTATACATATTAGGTATCATAAGAAGAAGACCCTGTGATGCTGTGAAAGTTGTAGTAAGTGCACCTGCTGCAAGTGAACCATGTACTGTACCGGCAGCGCCTGCCTCAGACTCCATCTCTACTACTTTAACTGTGTTTCCAAAAATGTTCTTCTGTCCTGCTGCTGACCACATATCTACAGAGTCAGCCATAGGGCTTGAAGGTGTGATAGGATAGATACCTGCAACTTCTGTGTAGGCATATGCTACGTGTGCTGCTGCTGTATTTCCATCCATTGATTGTTTAGCTCTAGCCATCTTAATTTTTTCCTCCTTAATAAAGTTCTTTCTAACATTTTATCACTTAGCGTCTAAAAAGTAAAGAAAACTATATGCATTTTTACCATATTTAATTAAAAAAACGGGGATTAATAGTGTATAATTATTAAATTTTTATAAATTAATAACTAAGCTTGACTTTGCTTTTAATATTGAATAGAATAAATATTTGTTGTTATCCAGTAAAATAAAGCAGTTTATAATTCCTGCGTTCCGATTAACAAGTACTGTATATATAATAATACATTTTTAAATAATTTCAAGAAGAAATATTAACCATATTAACCAGGAATATAAACGGTATCTGGCTAAATACAATTTTTATGTAAAAAGCGGTTTTTATAGATAATGAAAAAGGGAGCAGAAATAAAACCATATTTCCGTTTTTCCCTTATTTTAATAATATACTAAAATCCAGACAGGAGGAAACAATGGGAATTAATTATATAACACAAATCAAGACACCAGATGAACTTAAATCAGAGTATTCTTTAAGAAAAGATTTAGCAGAATTAAAAGTTAAAAGGGATGCTGAAATTGCAGATATCATTACAGGAAAATCAGATAAATTCCTTGTAATTATAGGCCCTTGTTCAGCAGATAATGAGGACGCTGTATGTGATTATACCAGCCGCCTTGCAAAAGTACAGGAAAAAGTTGCAGATAAAATCCTGCTTGTACCAAGAATATATACTAATAAACCACGTACTACTGGCGAAGGCTACAAAGGCATTGTACACCAGCCAGACCCTGAAAAAGCGCCTGACCTGCTTGAAGGCATAATTGCAATGAGAAAAATGCACCTGCGTTCAATAGAAGAAACACACCTTTTTGCAGCAGATGAAATGCTTTACCCTGAAAACTGGCCATATGTGTCAGATATACTCTCATACGTTGCCATAGGTGCACGTTCTGTTGAAAACCAGCAGCACAGGCTCGTTATAAGCGGGCTTGACATCCCATGCGGCATGAAAAACCCTACAAGCGGCACATTAAACATTATGCTTAATTCATGTATTGCAGCACAGTCAGGGCACACATTTATGTACCACGGATGGGAAGTAAAAACAGACGGCAACCCCCTCACACATACAATATTGCGTGGTGCAGTCAACAAACATGGACAGTCACTTCCTAACTACCACTATGAAGATTTAATGCTTTTAAGTGAAATGTACCAGAAGCTGGATTTAAAAAATCCTGCCTGTATAATAGATGCAAACCATGCTAATTCAAATAAATGTTATTATGAACAGCCACGTATAATATCAGAGGTAATGCACAGCCGCAATGTTTCTCCTGAAATAAAGAAACTTGTTAAAGGTGTAATGGTAGAAAGTTATATTGAACCTGGCAGCCAGACAATACACGAGCATATATATGGCAAATCCATTACAGATGCATGTCTTGGATGGGATGAGTCAGAAAAACTTATATATGAAATTGCAAGCAAATTATCTGGTGATTGATAATTTACAGTTATCTTTTGTTGGTGTAATTTGGCGGGCGGACGGTTTTGCGTGCCAGAGCCTGAATATTCCATAAAAGGGCACGCTTCCGCTACGTTAACCCACGCAACGGCACATAAAGCCCATATATTATATATTCCAGGTAAAACTTACGTTTCCCTGGAATATATAATATATGGGCTTAAATGCCGGCGGGGTTAAAGTGCCCCTTTTATGGAATAATTCATGGCATCTGGCACGCAAAACCTGTCACTAGCAATTTACAATAAAACACAAAACAAGCAGATAACTGTAAATGGGGTGGAAATTATTCTGCTAGTCACTTATTAAACAGTGCAGTAATTACTGTTATGTAAAGATTAATATAAAAATGCCACCACTTTATTTCTGTATGTCAAAACCCTTAACTAAATGACATTGCGCTGCATGGTTTAAAGTACCCTTTTTACTGGATATTCTGGCTCTGGAAACCTGTCATAAAAGATTTGTACTAAAACACAAAGTAAGCAGATAACTGTAAACAGGGTGGTGGAAATTATTCTGCTAGTCACTTATTATACAGTGTAACATCTAACACTTTCATATATAGTATATTAATACTAAAATAGTATCACTATACTTCCGTCTGTCTAAGCCACTCCCCCCTCACCATAATTTCCAGTTATTATCTATTCTGTTTTTATATTTTGTTTTTTTGTAATTCTGATGGGTACAGCAGGTTTTAGGTGTTCCATCTAATATTATTCCATGACAGGGGCACTTCAGCACCGCCAGTGTTTGTATCCCGTTTTAGGTGCAATGGAGGAAACCTCAGTTTCATTCATTGCACAGGGATACTATGCACTGTTGCGTGGGTTACCGTAGCACAATGTCATTTAGTTAAAAGTTTTGACAGGAATGTTTTTGGAAAGTGCCAAAGATTAGATTAGCTGGCAAATTCCAAATGTGCTTCCAGTGAACAAGCTGTACGAAGCCGCTGGTGCTTAAGCCCTTAATGTTCCTATGGAACATTAAGGGCTTTATGCATCCATTGCGTGCGAGTCCAAGCGGAAGCGTGCTTGTTCATGGAAGACACTTTGGATTTGCCAGTACATCCCATCATTGTTAAATTCCAGCATATTCCCTTAACTAAATGACATTGTATCATAGCGGAAGCGTGCCCTTGTATGGAATATTCTGGCTCTGGCACAGAAACCGTCCACCAGCCCGCATTGACTTTTTATAAATATTATGCTACAATCTATTTAAAAATATTTTTAAATAGATTATTAAAGGACAGTTATGGGAATTGCAAATATTTTTAAGGTACTTTCTGACCAGTCCAGACGTGATATCCTGGTTATGCTTAAGGAAGGACAGTTTACAGCAGGTGATATTGCATTAAAACTAAATGTATCACCTGCGGCACTCTCCTACCATTTAAAATTATTGAAAAATGCGGGACTGGTTATGGAATATAAATATAAGAATTATATTTACTATGAATTAAATACCACTGTATTTGATGAAATTATTATGTGGATGCAGCAGTTTGGAGGTGGAAATGATGAAAGAAAGAAAAACAAGAAAAATTAAACTTTTATGGATTGTTACATTCCTGCCTTTAATTATTACAATAGCAGTAATTCCTTTTATGCAGGACAATGTACCTATGCACTATGATTTTAACGGAAATGCAGACCGGTGGGGTTCTAAATACGAAAATCTGGTTTTACCAGTTATGATAATAATTGTTTCGATGTTCTGGCAGCGTACTATAAAGCATTTCAGGAAAAAACAGTCTGGGGATTTACCAGACAAAATAAAAAAAGAAGCCGCTAGTAATGAAAAAGCTATGTATATTACCGCTACTGCTATGGCAGCAATGTTCTGTATAATACAGTGTACAATTTTATTTACTTCATGCCAGGTTTCAAAAAGCATTAAAAATTTTTCAGACTTTTACTATGCCGCTAACATACCATTGGGAATTTTTATAATAATTATTGCAAACTACATGCCTGTTATAAAAAGAAATTCCATTATGGGATTACGCACTGCATGGAGTATGGAAAATGACCAGACATGGCTGGCAAGTAACAGGTTTTGTGGGAAATTAATGGTTATAGCAGGAATTGCTATTATTATAGAAACACTTGTTATAAAAGGGCTGGCATCTGTTATAGTTATGACTGGCATAATTATAGCTGCTACTATTATAAGTGTTATTTACTCATATTATTCATATAAAAAATACAAATAAGCACAATTAAAGGTATTGGGAAGGCGGGGATAAAATACCTGGCAGGTATTTTATCCCCAATTCCTCTGTTACCAGCAAGCTAGTAACCAATTTTTAAGTATCATGGTTGGGGTCTTCCCCAATACGGACAATAGCATTATACACACATGCTGTTATTTCTGCATCCATCTGTGTTGTAGATGCATCAAATTTATGTATCAGTTCCCCTGCCAATGAATGAACATATCTTGGTGGAAGCCTGTTCAGAGCAAATGCAGCAATGTCAATTCTGCACTGGTCACATTTGCAAAAATCAGTTGTCTGCCACAACTGGTCTATTTTTGTTAAAACAGTTTCCTCCATCATATTTGTCAAACCTTCCATTTGCTACTCCTATCTGACGTATACGCCTGTAATACTATTACCAGATATAATTGTTTCATGATACTATATATTTTACTCCCAACCACCAAGCAATTCAAGATAAAATTACAAATTTATTAGTAGCCAAAATAATTGTCTATACCATTTGCCATTCCCGTTGCCATTTTATTCTGGAATGTTTTCTTTTGCATTTTCTTGTCTTCTGCACTGTTACTCATAAATCCCATTTCAATAAGGGTAACTGGTATTTTGCTCCAGTTAGTACCCGTAAGGTCATCCCTTACAATGCATCCCCTGTTACGGAAACCTGTTACATCACAGTAACTATTAAGGACTGATTTTGAAAGTTTCAAAGATTTTTTACTAAGTTTTCCAACATATGGGTTGGATTTGGAAGGATAAAGTGCACTTGCACCTCTTGCTGATGAAGAAGATGCACTATCACCATGAATACGTATATAAATATCAGAACCACTGTTATTTGCCTTTACAGCACGTTTTTTATTACTGATATTGACATTATTCTTTGTACGCACCATATAAACTTCATATCCCCTGTCAAGCAGCTCTTCCTGTAGCTTTTTAGCAACATCAAGTGTAAGCTGGTACTCTGGCACACCTGTTGAAACACCTGTTGCACCCCCTGCTACTTTTGCTTTCCTGACAGAAGAACCTGGTCCGGCAGGTTCTGTTGAACTGTCACCCTGTTTCTGGTGCCCTGCATCTATTGCAATTTTCTTCTTGCCTTCAATATCTACAGTGTATGAAATTATATCATTTGCACTTTTCGCATAAACAGTTACCTTTCCTGCCCTTTTTCCCTGTAATACACCATTCTGGTTTATGGAAGCGCGCTTTCTGTTAGATACAGACCATATAATATCCCCGCTGCTGCTTGTTACACCAAATTTTGACTTGCTGCCAGCTTTAAGTGAAGATACTGTCTGCGAAAATACAAGTTTCTCTATCTTCTCCTCTGTTTCAGCCGCACATGAAACATTAAGGCTGTTGCTTATCTTGCTTATGCCTAATGCGGTAACTGCTATAACAGACAGGACTATAACTCCTGCCATTAGTGTTATTTCACGTTTTAAATCTTTCATTACAACCTCATTCCCGCGCCACCCTGCGCATACTTTGTTATAAATATACCTGTAAAACCTGCCTTGTTATTCAAATGTACCAAACTCTGACAGCGGGTATATCCTTAATATTGCCCTTCCCTCTATATTTTCACGCTTAACAGGCCCTACTTCCTCATACCTGCTGTCCTCACTTACTGTACGGTTATCCCCAAGTACAAAAAATTCATCATCACCAAGCTTTATTGGCTTTTCTGCTATACCTGGGTCCATAATAGGGTCTTTGCCAAAATTCTCTTCTATCTTTTCATCATTTATGTATATGTCTTCACCCTTAATCTGCACAGTTTCACCTGGAAGGCCTATTACCCTTTTAATATAATAATCACTGCTTTCGCGTCCATGAGGGTAAAAAACTATTACATCAAACCTGTCAGGGTCGGTAAAATGGTATGAAACTTTTTCAACCAGCAGGTTTTCACCATTTTTTAATGTATTCATCATAGATTTTCCATCAACAATAGTTCTTTGGAGCACATATTTAGGCACAAATGCTACGCATATAATAATTATCGCAATATAAACGCACAATTCAATTATGCTGTTGCGCAGCCGCCTGCCTGCAGGTACTTCCTCCTGCTTCTTTACATTGCCATCTACAGGCGCCTGCCTGCTGTCTTTTGTATAACCTTCTTCTGTATCTTGTACACTGTCCTGTGTATTTTCTATACTATTAAATTCATTATCCATTATAATACCACCTATAATAACAATTAATCTTCTATGGCACTAGCCAGCACGCTTCCAGCAGCTTCTTCTGCTGTCGCTGTAACTGTATCAGCCATTTCTTCAACAGAGCCGTCTGCTTCTTCTGGTATTTCTATAGATGCTGCTTCCCCTGCTGTTTCCAGGGCTTCTTCCCTGTCTGCTGCATCATGGCCTTCCCCTGCTTCCAGGATATCATCTGTTTCTATCCCTTCTGCTGCCTTCTCTGCTTCTGCCGCTTTCCTTGCCTCCACTTCTGCTGCTTCTTCCTCACTTAAAATGCGGATTTTGGAATTATTAAGTTCATCAATAGCAATGGAAAGAGGTTTAGGGCATTTTGGTGACACATATGACTCTGCACCATCTATAATCTGGCGTGCCCTCTTTGAAGTGGCAAGAACTATGGAATACCTGCTGTTTACAACAGGCGCTTCACCAGTTTCAACCTCACTATTAACTAACTTCATTAAATCTGTGTATGATGGATGTAACATAAAATTCTCCTTTCAGCTTAAAAAATAAATATAAATATTACATATTACACATTATTATCCACTATATACATTATTTATTCCAGTCTGCCCGCCAAACGCTAGTGGATATTGTAACTGGCAAAATCCCTGCTTATATCCCTGATAAGCTGCTGCTGGTTATTTTTTGTAAAATGTAATGACTGCAGAAGACAGTGCATCTGCTCCACACACTCCTCTAACCCGTCATTTACAATAATATAATCATACTCATTCATATAACTACATTCTTCAGCCGCCCTGGCAATCCTTTTTTTAATAACTTCTTCTGTTTCAGTACCACGTTTAAAAAGCCGCCTTTCCAGTTCTGGCACATGTGGTGGTGTAATAAATACAAGTGAAACATCTGGAAAATCCTTTTTTACCTGCATTGCACCCTGCATCTCTATTTCAAGAAGTACATCCTTGCCATTTTCTATCTGGCTGTAAACATAATCCTTTGGTGTACCATAATAATTATCTACATATTTTGCATATTCTATAAACTTTCCATCTTCTATCATCTGCTCAAATTCTTCTTTTGTCTTAAAGAAATAATTCTTTCCTTCTTCTTCTCCCTCTCTTGGCTGTCTTGTTGTTGCAGATACTGAAACTGCATAACCATACTTCTTAACAAGTTCATTTACAACAGTACCTTTACCTGCTCCAGAAAACCCTGAAATAACCGCAATTATTCCCCTTTTAGGCATCTTCACTACTCCTTTCTGCTGTCTGTAACCCCTCTGCCCTGTTCTCTATAGTTTCAGAAAGCAGTGCAGAAAGCACTATATGCCCGCTTTCCATAACAAGCACGCATTTAGTTTTACGTCCGCAGGTGGCGTCAACTGCAAGGTTATTGTCCTTTGCTGCCTGTACCATACGTTTTATAGGTGCTGCATCTGCCTTAATAATACTTACTACTTTATCCATATTTACTACATTGCCATATCCAATATTTACTAACATATACCTCCTCTTTCCTACTCGATATTCTGTATCTGCTCGCGTATCTTTTCAATTCCAGTCTTTAAATCAATAGCCATGCCAGACAAGCTTGCATCATTTGCTTTGGAAAGAATTGTGTTGGCTTCCCTGTTCATCTCCTGTGCGATAAAATCAAGTTTGCGCCCGGCAGGTTCACCTTTTGAAAGGGTATTTTCCATATTGGTAATATGGCTTCTTAAGCGTACTGTTTCCTCATCAACACATATTTTATCTGCAAAAATAATAATTTCTGTGGCAAGCACCCCTTCATCTATTTTGGTATCACTTGTCAATTCAGCAACCTTGTCCATAATTTTCTGTCTGTATTCTGCTACTATCTGCGGGGAACGTTCCTCTATCTGTCCCGTCAGTTCCTTAATTCCTTCAAGCTTGGCTTTTATATCACTATGCAGGTCTGCCCCTTCCCTCTCACGTGTTTCAACAAAACGCTGGCACGCCTTATGTACAGCATCCTGCACTATATCAAACTCACCACTGGCATCTTTGCTGGCATCCTCAAGTGTAATTACCTCTGGAAACCTCGCAAGCATTGATGCAGTCAGACATTCTTCTATCCCAAATTCTTCTGACGCCTGCTTTATTGCTTCCATATAGCCTTTTGCAACAGAATTGTTATACCTTACAGAAGAAGAACTGGCAGAATAATCATCATAACTAATAAATATGTCTATTTTGCCACGTGCTGCATACTGTTTTACAATATTCCTGATATCATTTTCAAATACACTAAACTTCTTAGGCTGTTTTACGCTTAAATCACAGTACCTGTGGTTTACTGATTTTATTTCAACACTGATTTTATAATCACAGCCTTCCGTCTCATAACGGCCAAATCCTGTCATACTTTTAACCATAACTTCCTCCGGCATACATTTTGCAAAGCAGC
Source organism: uncultured Lachnospiraceae bacterium (assembly GCA_910579085.1). Lineage (GTDB taxonomy): Bacteria > Bacillota > Clostridia > Lachnospirales > Lachnospiraceae > Butyribacter. The sequence goes on from CAJTRU010000052.1 coordinate 22,058, forward strand.
GCCTGTACTATGCTGCTGGCGTTAATTAACTGCCCGCTGCCTGTAAAGGCGCGGGCTGTACCAATCTTATATAACTGGTTAATTATAAGGTAAAGCCCTCAATTAGTCAAGCTGGTCATCTTTATTTTTTTTACTGTCCTTCTTGCCATTTTTCTTGTCTGTTTTCTTTATATTAACAACTGCTTTTTTTAATTTATTGTCATTCTTTTTCTTTTTGCTGTTCAGTTCACTGCTTGTATACTTTATATATTGCAGGCCATTTCCAGACATTTCTATGCTTTTAAGGTCCATATACTCCCACGTGCTGTCTGAAAGTTCTTTTTTACGCAGTTTCATGGAAATAAAATCCTTTATTATACGGTAAATTACAGCAAACAGCGGACATCCCACAAGCATACCCATTATTCCCCAGAAACCGCCAAAAAGCAGTATTGAAAAAAGTACCCAGAATGCAGACAGCCCTGTTGATTCACCAAGTATGGCTGGACCTATAATATTACCATCAAGCTGTTGTATTACTATAATTAATATAAGGAAATAAAGTGCCTGTTTTGGGTCAACCAGCAGTATTAATAATGCACTAGGGACTGCCCCTATATATGGCCCGAATACTGGTATAACATTTGTCACACCAACTATTACGCTTACAAGCATTGCATATGGAAGTTTAAGCACACTCATTGCAACAAAACATATTAAACCTATTATTGCAGAGTCAACAATTTTTCCAGAAATAAAACCACTGAACATATTGTTGGAAACCCTTACATAATATATAACCATATCTGCATTGCGCTTTTTTAAAAGCCCATATACAATCTTTTTAGCCTGTGCCGCAAAGACTCTTTTGCTTCCTAAAAGATATATTGCCACAATAAGCCCTATAAAAAGATTGTAAAGTACACTAAGAAATGCAGCTACACCGCTTGCAAACTGCTTAGCATATGTATTTAAGTTAGGAAGAAGTTCTGTACGCATCCACGGGATTACTTCTGAGGTCATCTTTTCATCCAGGAACTTAGTGCCCTGTAAAACAGCCTCCTGCATTGTATCTGCAATAAAACGGTTATTTTCTATTTTGTCCACAAGCTCATTATAATAAGCATCTACTTGTTCTGGCAGGTTATTTACAAGCGCAACCATAGTTGTTATAATCTGTGGGATAATCATTATAAATAACACTACAATTATAAGAGTCCCTGTAACCAGTGCAAGTGTAATTGTAATACCATTAAGCATACCCTTTTTCTTCTCTGGAAACTCTTTGCCTTTTCTTTCATATATTGCCATAATCCAGCGCTGGTACATCTTCATAAGCGGGTTAAGTATATATGCTATTACAGCACCATAAATCACAGGCTTTAGTATACCTGCAACATAAGAAAAATATCCAAATATATTATCCAGGTTAACTGTAACCAGATAAAGTACCAGGGCAGTTACCACCACAAGGAACAGTCCAAGCCATCTTCCAAAGGCTTTCTTGAAAATCCCTGCCTCCTGTGTATTGTTCTCTTTCATGCCTGACATATCTTCTCCTTTTCTACAGGCTTAGTGTATTGCCTGCATTTATTTTTTATCTATTATTACTATACTTTTTTTTCTGGTATTTTGCAACATAAAATTACTTTTTACACATGTACTAAGGATATTATAACAAAACCCCTGCCATATACTCCAGGCAGGGGTCTAAGTAAATGTTTAATATATATTATGTTATTGGTACAGGAGTTTCCTTTGTATGTTTTAAAAATTATACTTCAAATAATAAATCAGCATATGTTGGTACTGGCCAGAAATCCTGGTCTACTATCATTTCCAGTTCATCAACAGGTGTACGGAGTTCTGTCATTGCAGCAAATACAACATCTTTAAAGAATGTTGCCCTTTCCCTGCCTTCTTCCTTGGAAGCAGCTTCTTCTGTTACTTTCTTAAGTTCCGCAAGTGCTTTCTGTGCCTTTGCAAGAAGTGAAGAACATTTTGCAAGAAGTTCTGTCTGTACTGATACATCAGCCTCCGCATATGCTGCCTTAACACTGTTTACTGAATCTGCAAGGCTTGTAATATAACTTATTATAGCTGGTATATACTGCTTGCCTGCCATGTCAATCATGGTTTTAGCTTCTATATTTATAGTCTTAGAATAAGACTCATAATTTATCTCAGCACGTGACTCAAGTTCAACCCTGTTAAGTACATTCTGCCTTTCAAAAAGCTGTATTGTCCTTTCTTCTGTAAGATATGGTATTGCCTCAACCATTGTTTTAATATTTGGAAGGCCACGCCTTTTTGCTTCTTCAACCCATTCATCTGAATAACCATCACCATTAAATATAACTTTCTGGTGCTTTGTAACAGTTCTTTTAATAAGTTCTTTAACAGCTTTTTCAAAATCTTCAGCCTTTTCCAGTTCATCTGCAAATTCGCTTAAAGCATCAGCAACTATTGCATTTAATATAAAGTTAGGGCCTGCAATAGACATTGAAGAACCTAAACTCCTGAATTCAAATTTATTGCCTGTAAATGCAAATGGTGATGTACGGTTCCTGTCTGTTGCATCTTTTTTAATTACAGGAAGCACATGTACACCTGTATCCAGCTTTTCACCCTGTATAGAAGAAGATACATCACCTTTTACAATCTGCTCGATAATGTCCTCTAACTGTTCCCCAAGGAAAATTGATATAATTGCAGGAGGTGCTTCATTTGCCCCAAGCCTGTGGTCATTGCCAGGGTTAGAGGCAGAAAGGCGCAGAAGTTCAGCATTTTCATCTACTGCTTTTATAACCGCTGTAAGGAAAAGCAGGAATAAGTTATTTTCATGTGGCTTTTTACCTGGGTCAAGAAGGTTTATTCCTGTATCTGTTATAATAGACCAGTTATTATGCTTGCCTGAACCATTTACACCTGCAAATGGTTTTTCATGCAGCAGACATTCCAGGTTATGTCTTTTGGCAACCTTTTTCATAATTTCCATAACAAGCTGGTTATGGTCTGTTGAAATATTTGCTGTTGCAAATATAGGAGCCATTTCATGCTGTGCTGGTGCAACTTCATTATGCTGTGTCTTTGAAAGGACACCTAGTTTCCAAAGTTCAATATTTAAGTCTTTCATAAAAGAAGCTATACGCTCTTTAATTGAACCAAAATAGTGGTCATCTAATTCCTGGCCCTTTGGTGCAGGTGCACCGAAAAGTGTACGGCCTGTAAATATTAAATCTTTACGCTGCAAATATTTATCCCTGTCTACAAGGAAATATTCCTGCTCAGGGCCTACAGAACATGAAACCTTTTTAACATCATCATATCCAAAAAGTTTAAGCACACGTACAGCCTGCTTGCTGATTGCTTCCATTGAACGGAGCAGTGGTGTCTTCTTATCAAGCGCCTCACCTGTATAAGAGCAAAATGCTGTAGGAATACAAAGGGTAACACCAGCAGCATCCTCACGCAGAAATGCTGGCGATGTACAGTCCCATGCTGTATAGCCTCTTGCTTCAAATGTAGCACGAAGCCCGCCAGAAGGGAATGAAGAAGCGTCCGGCTCACCTTTTATAAGCTCCTTGCCCGAAAATTCAAATACAGGGCGGCTGTCTGTCGCAGGGCTTAAAAATGAGTCATGCTTTTCGGCAGTAACACCTGTCATTGGGTGGAACCAGTGTGTATAATGTGTTGCCCCATGGTCAAGAGCCCATTCCTTCATTGCATGTGCAACCACATTAGCTATGTCAATATCAAGGTCTGCACCACTTTCAAGCGTTTTCTTCCATGATTTATATACGTCCTTAGGAAGTTTCTCCCTCATCACATCATCATTAAAGACATCTTTCCCAAAAACCTGTTCTATAACATTTTCTCCCATGTTATGTACCATCCTTTCATAATCAATATTAACACTGGTTTTTAAATTATAATATATAATAGTTATATATGCTTTAAAGAAAAAAAGCGCACTCAAAAAAATTGAGAACGCCCTTGTCCTGTACATACTAACCAACTGCATAGAATATATCACAATTAAAAGTATTTGGCAAGCATTTTTTTATTTTTTCTTATGCCTGTTTCATAAATTTCCAGTTATCTTTTGTTAGCAGACGTACGGCTTCCAGTGCCAGAGCCAGAATATCCAGTAAAAAAAAGC
>CAJTRU010000053.1 GCA_910579085.1 uncultured Lachnospiraceae bacterium
ATTGCGGACAAATTATCCATTGCCTCAAGGTCATCCAGGCGGCCTGCCTGTTCTGCCTGTGTCTTTGCCATGTTTTCCATGCTTACTGCCAGGCGTTCCACATTGGTTGTAAGTGCCTGCATCTGCCTTGTGGTGTCCTCCAGCACTGACACCCTGCGTCCCAGACGTTTGTCTTCATCTGCAAGACGCTGGTTTTCTGTTTCCATACGTTTGCAGAACTCATCATGTTCCGCACGTGTGATTGGTGTGTCCATTGCATCCCCCTTCCCAATAAAAAAAGAGCCTTAAAGCCCTCCATGTTATTTAATAAAGCCAGGCTTAACTGCATGTTGCAAAACCAGCCTGGCTGTGTTATATTATGTATATAAAAGGTGTAACCGCCCATAAAGTGGTTGGCCTCCAAAGTACAGTTTTAAACCTGCCTTCTACCGCCAAGTAACAAGGCAGGTTTATTTATTTACGCTTGTTCCTACTGTCTATGTAGGCAAGCAGTGTGATTAAAAAAGTAGCAAACAGGATTAAATCCTGGAATGTAAACATCTTCATCTCCACCACCTCCCCTCTTATGTAAAGCTGGGAGGCTTTCCACCTTGTAACACGGTTACCCCATGCCAGGATTATACCATAACTGCCAGTATACGGCAATATCTTATAATATTCCTGCTTTTTTAAAAAACAGCCCTTAATTTACTCAACAGGTATGCCACTAAATACTTTTGCGTGGTAATCTGGCCCGTAATACACTTTAACTGCACCAGATGGTATGCTGTTAATGTTTATCTTATTGTCAGGCCCCCATATAAACTTAACACCGTTTGTTGGGTCATATACTCTGTGTACATGGTATATTGGCCATGCCATTTCTGTCTGCACGTAAATGTCAAACTTCGTGCTGTCCACCCTGTAAATAAACCCATAACATACACCTTCTTTAAGCCTGGGCCTGCCTCCGCCAGTTTTATAACTAAGCGGGTGTACTTTACCCATATACGTGGAAGGGGCAATGTCACGCAGGTCACACATTTTATACAGTTCATCAACAGCATATAAACACCTCACAGATGCATTGTTTGCATTTTCATGTGTAAACTGGACATACAGGTGTATTGGCCATTCCCTGAACGCCACGCTGTATACTATCTCTATTACATTCGTACCATACAGGTTTGAATTGTTCAGTTCCAGCGTGCACAGCCTCCTTAGTTCCGTACCAACAGAAGACTCCTCTGTGCTGTACTGCTTGTGGCTTGCCACATGTGGCTGTGTTTCGTAAACCTTGCCTGCCAGCGTGCCGCCTGATAACGGCAGGTAACTATGTGTATGTGATGCTGGCGGGTAAGCAGATGGCTTGCTGCTTATCTCACTCCATGTGTAAGATGGCTTGTTTGCCGCTTTGGCCCATGCTTTGACGTCACTGGCGGGCAGTGAAGATGGGAAGTCTGTTATGTCTGATTTGCTGTGTTTGTGTGATGATGGCGGGAAGGATGACGGCTTCCCGTTAAGGTCATCATAACTTCCTGTAAATGCCACCAGTTTTAAATCTTCAAAATACCTGGCTATCTTACCAAATAGTGTACCATGTGTTTCACCAGATTTTATGTTTTCCCTGTTCCTATTATGGGTAAAGGTTACAGTCTTGTTTTCTGTCCCCCCCCCCCGAATATTTAGACGGATACCATTCCATGATATATACCTTCTTTCTGTATAATTTTAACAAAAAATTTTATATTGTTACTGCAAAAAGCCTGTATTTGGCTTCTATCCATGAATCACCATCACTGCTGCTGTACCAGGAATACCTGAGTGTCCCGTCACTGCAAAACATTGCATTATGGAGTATTCCAGTCCCCCATGGGTAATACAGCCTCACAGGCGTTGTTTCACGGTATATATCTGCCAGCCCTTTGTCAATAAAAATATATGTGCTGAAATCTTCACCTGTACCCTGTAGCCCTTCAAGCAGAAGCCCTGCACAATTCCTGACACTTTTATATCTATCTATGCCAATATCAAAAGCAACGCATCCCCTTGAATATGAAATGCCATTTATTGTCCTTGTTGATTTGCTTTTATTTGTATGGAAATTAAACAAGTCCCCTATTGTGAGACCGCCATTATAGATGCTTTTGCTGCTACTGTATAAATCTGCAAGTGCAGAAAAAGAATACAGTTCTGTAAGGTTTACCCCGCTGGTACATACTGCATTGCCAGTGACCCTGCTGCCGTTTACCCATGCTGTCTGCCCTGCCAGTATATGCTGTGCCTGTGCTGTTGCGCCGGTCTGGGATGCAAGGCTGTTAGCTGTTATCTTACCGCTTCCATTATGGTATCCTGCTGGTATTGTATATGAACCCCCGCAGTTTAATGATGCAGTTTTTGCACCCTGGTCTGGCATTGTCCCTGTTATTTTCTTTCCGCCTGCATATGCTGTTTTGCCTGTAAGGATATGTCCTGTCCCAGCGGTGGCATCACTGGATATTTTCCTTATATTTTCCGCCATAGTGCTGTATGCAGCACCGCTGGCTGTAGCCTGGTTCATGGCAGTGATGGCAGCGGCTACGACTGTCTTGCCATCACTGGCAGATTTTTTTGCTTCTGAAATCTCTTTGTAAATGTCATGTGCAAGCGTCCCCTCAATATCCCTGTTTGCCTGCCTTGCATCCAGTGCACTGCCTTTTTCTGTTATTTCCCTGCTGTCCGTTATTGGCATTTTTTCCCTGTGCCCTGCTTTATACCAGCCCATCACTTACCACCGCCTTTACATATACATCCCTTTCCTGTGCTTCAAATTCCACTGTAACATTGTCCCCGTCCACTGTTATGTTTTCATAGGACACATCTGGCACGCTTGCTTCCAGGCTTATCCTGCTGTTTTCCCCTATTATGCCTCCATCAAAATTAAACACAACGCTTGTCTGCCCTGCTTCAAGCATTTCTGTTTTTTCACTTCTGCATATGGCATTTTTCAGTTTTAAATCATTATCCAGGAGCTGCTCTGTAGTAACATTTACATTATCTGCATGTCCTGGGTCGCCCTCCTCCAGAACCTGTATAGTGTCTGAAAATACAGGGCTGCTGTTTGTGTATTCCTTCATAATGTCCCCTTTCCACAGGTTTAGAAAATATCATCCAGTGTATATGTCTGCTCAACATCACTGTCTTTGCCTTTCCGCATGAAAGTTTTAATACAGACAATGTCCCCATCCTCATCATACAGCCCTATCTCACTTATTTCTTCCCCTGCCAGTTCTGCAAATGTTAATGTACATACATACCTGCATGTAGTGTCCTCTGGATAGCTATGGCTTTCTATTTCCTTGCGGAATATCTCACTGGCAAGCCCTTCCTGTGTTTCTGCAGGTGGTATTACTGTACCATCTGCATCCACACCGCCATTGCCAAATGCCATCCCTGCAATCTTTGGCAGTGTTAAATCCCCTGCCCTTGCTTTTACAAGCTTTTCCCTTGCTTTTTTTGTGATAACTACATTTTTATTTTTCTCTTCAACACTTTCTGTCCCCATTATTCTGTTTCCTCCTTGTGAATAGAATTAAATTTCCTGCTGCCATCCATTTTAACAGAACCATCAAGCAGCCAGTAATCTTTGCTTCCGCTTTCTTTTTTTGTAATAACTGCGTTTTTATTATTTTCTTCAATGTTTTCTGTCCCCATTATTCCGTTTCCTTCCTGTAAATAGAATTAAATTTCCTGCTCCCGTCCATTTTTACAGAACCATCAAACAGCCAGTAATCTTTACTTTTTGTTTCAACAGAAAAATTCCCTGCCTTTTCTTTCCTGGAGTTTACAAGCATATGGTACTGGCAGGAAGCTTCTGCGTTACATTTTAAAGGGACAGGAACCTTTCCTGTAAAACTGGCTTCTGTCCCTGTATTTACATATTGCCTGCTTTTTATATGTACGCAAGGCAGGCTTGTTTTCTTACTGGATGTAATTTTAAACCTGTACCCTTGTATAAGCACGGTCCTGTAATCCATCCTCCTGGTACTGTAATGGTTCATAAGCAGTGCCCTGCATTTTCCAGATAACTTTATATACATATGGTATTTCATATAAAGGTTTTTATCCTGGTTTAATGTTATTTTAATACCATGCTTTACCAGGACGCCAAGACCGTAACGCCTGGCTTTACCAAATACCTGGCTTCCATCAAATATCCATGAGCCATTAAATACAAAACCGCCCCAGAAAGGTATTGTAACCCTGGTAAGTATATTTCTTAAAACAATTTTTTCCAAATCCTTATGGTCAATAATTCCCGAATAAACTATCGCATCAAGCCATGACCTTGCATTTTTAACAAGTTTTAAATATTTTAAAAAAATATTTACTTCTCCCTGCCCTGCTTCAATGCCGATTACCGGCCTGAAATAAAACGGCCTGCCATTATATTCAAACCATTCCTCTATCCTTCCCCAGCCAAACACCGTCAACAGCAGTCCTTCAATAGCTTCTGGCGTCCCTGCTGCCATATACCAGTTTAGTGTGTTTCTTACAAGCTGCTTTTTCTTTTCAATGTCCAGGTTAACCCCGTAATACTGTGTACGCAGTTCTGCTGCCATTAAATCTATTACTTCTTCTGGCTGTTCATCTAAACCTGAATAAATATAAAGCCTCTGGCTATACTTATATAAAAGGCGGCATCCCTGCTGCAGTGCATGGCTTAATGCCTGGACTTCTGGTTTTTTAACAATATTTTCTGGCAGTATGTCCGTTACCTGCCCGTCAAAATAACTAACCATCCTCAAGCCCTCCGTATAAAACTTTTACCCTGGTACATTCTGCTTTGGACATTCCGTCTGTTGCCACAAATACAGGCGCTCTTACAACTGCCCTTTTAGCACCTGCATTTTTTATGCGGCATACCAGTTCATCAGGGTTTATATCCCTGCCAACCTTCGAGGCCTGCCAGTGTTTATATTCTTCTATAGCTGTATTTACCTGTTCCTGTATTGCTGCCACCATATTGCTGTCAGTAGCATTTATGTAATATGTAATGTCTATGGCATACTCTGTAATATCTGGTTTTTTAACCTGTACACAGTCTGTAAGGGGACGCCTCCCTCTCTGGCTTACATGTTCCTGGACTGCCTGTATTATCCCATCAGATGGCACTGTGCCATCTGACATGATAAAACGTATGTCAACAATGCCAGGCGAAGGGCTTGTAACCTTTACATCCCCTATACCAGGGCTGTAATCTTTTACCCAGTATGTATAGGCATCATCAGGGCCTGCTGTTGAAAAACTGGATGGCGCAAGGTAAACCCTCCCAGCAAGGTCTTGGTCGTCTTCTGCCCCTGTACCGCCAGAACTTTGTTCTGTATTTGTAACTGATGCAATAAACCCTACAGGGTCAGCCAGTGTGTCAATCTCACCAATGGCATAACCATTCCCGGCTGTGCCTGCTTCTGTACATTCTGCCATGACTGTCACTTCTGTTCCACCTGCTGGTATCTCTGCATATCCGGTTGTGGCAAAATAAATTTCATTTGCTGCTGTTACTTTCGTTCCTGCAGGTATGCCTGTAGCGGAATCCCTTTTCCCTGAAAGTGTAAACTTAACTGGCACACGTGCATGTTTTGGCTGGTTTCTTGTAATGCGCTTAAATGCTGCGATGTTATCCAGATACCCGTCATAAGCATATTTCAGGAAATTCATCTTGCCTGCCTTGTCCACATTCTGTAACCCCTGGTATATTAACTGTGCACAGCTAAGCAGCATAATACGGTAAGGGTCTGATTTTGACAGTTGTATTTTTTTACCAGTAAGCTCCTGGTACTTCTCCACAAAATCTGTTAAAAGGCTGCCCTGTACATCCTCCAGTGACAGGCCGTCTATAAAACTTATATCTGGCAGGCTGTCTATTGTGTCCAGATTTTCTGGCATAGCCTTGCACCTCCCTTATTCTTCATCCTCCGCGTCATCTTCTTCCATATCCTTTAAACCTATGGTTATCCTTGGAGTCATATTCCCGTCTTCTTCATAACTGAAAGAAATGTCTAAAATCTCAGCCCTGCTTTCATACTCTTCTGTTTTTTCTATCACTTCCAGTGCAAACAGGTTCTGTGCCACATTAAGAGGGTAACTCTCAAACGACTGGTCAATCCCAAAATGGCGGTCTCCAGGGCATGTGCCCTCTGCTGTGCCATAAAGGCATCCAAGGTTTCTTTGTATTTCTTCAAGCCTTGTAGCGTCAAGGTAATTAAAACCATCCATAAGGACTTCTGGTTTATTAAACATACTGCCTCCTTACAGGTACTCTTCAAGTGTCAGGTCACATACAATTTTAACAACTTCGCCTTTGTTTAAAATTGTTTCCCAGCTTTCGCTCATTTCTGTTATTACAAATTTATTTTTTCCTACTCTTTTATTGCCAATAACAACTGTCTGTGGTTTGCCTGTGCGTATTAATTTTTCTATGTTGTTTACTGTCTTGCGCGGCTTCACGCCATGCATGGCATTTAACTCAATTGTAAATGTTATGCTGTCTGCATCAGGACCTAAAAACTGTTTTTTAGGTTTCTTCCTTACCCTTGTATGTGAAGCCCACCTTCCTTTAACCGTCCGCTGCATCCTGGTAAAATTAAATATCTTTTTATCGCTGGTTTCAAATATTACTTTTTTCCCAATGTTCCCGATTGCACCTGATGAATTCCCAGAAATTGGTTCTGAAATTGTTTTCATTGCAGGGCCGGTGATTTTTCCAGTAATTGTTTTCTTTTTTGCCATTCTGTAACTCCTATGCCATATCCAGTTTTTTCTTTATTGCCCTGATATCTGCCATAAGCCTTTCCGCTGTAAAACTGCCATTGTCATCTGTGGATTTAAATTCCAGATGCCCTGCTGTTATATTTAACACGCCTGTGCTGGCATCATAGCCAAAAGAAGCGCCATCTCCCAGCTGCTTATGGTATGTGCCACATCCTGCCGCAGGATTTCCCTCATTCCAGTATGTGCCCAGGATTATGCCCATTTCACTCCCGTTGCTGAGATGTACAACAAGGACTTTTGAACCAGTTTCAGGCATCTTGTACTCCCCGTTAAATGTTGCAAAGGGAAGCATCTGTGTGACATCACCATCCCTGTCACTGTATAATACACTTGCCATCCCTGTTTCTTTATCAAAGCTGCTTATAGTGCCAATCCTGTTCCCGCCTTTGTCCATCTTTCACGCCTCCTGACCTACGCTTTCTTTATACTGTCTTCCGCACACCATCCGAGCCTTGTGCCACCTTTGCGTTTTGTAACACCGTAACGGTGTTTATAGCTGCTGCCAAGTACCTGTATATATACATCTATACATTGTTATAACGCTCTGCACCGCCGCCATTGCCCCCAGTAAGCATTGCCATTTACTATAACTTTATCCCCAGCACCAAACCCTGTTTCCTGTGTTTTGTCCTTATCTGGTGTCTTGCCTGCTTTTGCAGCCTTTTCTTAGCCTTTTAATGTTTTTACTGTTGAAACCTGGCTTATGCGCCGCTGGCATCTGTGCATTTCTAAATCCATTGTATAGCCGCTGTCTGCTTCCAGGTTATGTGTTACCTGGTCGACAAAATATTTACCACTTATATGCCCAAGCCCTGCTATTTTTACAGTACAGCCTGCTGCAATACGTATATCTGCCATTATTGTGGCTGTCATTGTGCATGCCTTTTCATTTTCAGCATTTACCTTTGCACAGGCTTTTAACTGTGCTTCTTTAAGACTCTCTGCTTTTTCATTTATGTTTAATATGCGTTTCCCGCCACCAACAACACACTTTATCTCCTTGTCATCTTTACCGCTTGTATATTTTATTGATGCGCCTGTATAAGTACCTGTAAGTGTAGTATTGTATGACCAGCTTTGCAGGCCAGCTTTTTTTATTATGGCAGCAGGCTTTTTTGCTTCAAATTCCGCCTTGTCATAAATTACAATTTTACCACAGAAAATTTTTATGCCCATGCCATAATCTTCACAGCATCTCTTCAGGAAACTGCTGTCAGTTTCATTATTCTGTTCAACAGTCCCAAGTGCCACTGTACTGCCTGTGTAATCCAGCTTTAGATGGTATCTCTTAGCTATTTCTGATGCCACTTCTTTTAAAACTGCCTTTTTCCATGTCCTGTTCCTCTGGGTGCTGCGGAAAGCGTTCCCGTCTGGAACAGATACACCGCTAATTGTACATGTAAGCTCTGGCCCGCTGTAACTTATGTCATCAAGGCAGAATTTCCCGCAGAAAAAAATTTTCTCCTGCCCTGCCTTGTCCCAGCTTTTTTCTATTATTTTAGCTGTTAGTTTGTCACCTTTTTTTGGTATCCACTTTTTTGCCCAGCGCATGTCTGTATTAGTTAAGGTTATGCTTATGGTGTCACTCTCCCCTGATGCAGGGTCTGTATATGTAAAACCTTCATTATATTCTGCCATTACGGCAGCAGGACGTTTCTTCGTCACGCCTGCCTTTCTGGATTTTACTTTTTTTGAATATATTACCTTTACAGCCACCTGCCTGGGCGTATCTTTTTTTACATCCATCTCTAATCCACCTCATCTTCATCACTATAATCATCATACGGGTCTTCTCCGTTATCTTCCTCTGTACCATCACGCCAGGGCGGAAGCTCTGTGCTGGTTTCTTCTGGCAAGTCTGGTGTTTTTAATACAGTCCCTGACGGAAACACCAGTATATCCAGATGCGGATAATTATTTTCCATAAGTAAAGATGTGTATTTTTCACTTCCATATACCTTAAGTGCTATATTATCCCATGTTTCACCTTGTATTGTAGTATATGTCCCAGACATGCCATCCCTCCTATAAATCTTTTCTCTTTAAATCCTTTTCATACTGTTTCATCAGCCTTTTAAACTCTGCCATGCCTGTACGCCCTGCCTCAACAGCATCCTGTTTTGTTGCACTGCCATAAAGGTTATAAACAGGACTGTACTGGATATTAACCCCGCCAGCCCCTGCAAGCTCTGGTATATCCCTTCTGCTGCCCCCTGCGCCTTTCAGTTTTTCCAGGAGCATATTAATGGCAGGGCTTCCATCACGCATTGCAACAGCATCATTTAAAATTTCCCTCATTTTTGCCCACAGCGTATCAAGCGGAAGGACTGCTTCTGCGCCTGCCTCGCCTACCCCCTGGAAACCAAATGGTGTATTGAATATTGTAGGCCTGTTGAAAATGCCACCTGCAGCGTTCCATGCCACATTGAAACCAGGGACTTTTATATTCCCGCCATTCCCATAAGATTCTGTTTTGTAATCCACTGAAATGACAGGCAGTTTTGGCTTAGGTATCGTAATTACCATGTTTTCAAATGCTGCTTTAACTGCATTTGCCGCAGAACGTGCCGCATCTGTAACGGTTGTGGTTAATTTATGCATGGCTGTCTGTGTACCCTGTTCCATCTGTTTCCAGGATTCGTCCATTGAAGTGTTTACTTCTGTCCCAAGGGAAGAAGCTGCCTGTATTACTGCCTGGCTGTTTTCTGTCATTCCTGTACTTATTGCATCTGCACCTGAAACCCCTGCGTCCGTAAAAGCAGCATTAATCCCTGATGTATCTACCGCCGCTGCCCCTATGCCAATACCAGCCCCTGCAAGGCTGTTATTCATGCCATCTAAGACCGCCGACATGCCTGCATTGCCTGCTTCTGCCATTGATGAAGTATCCACCAGGCTGGCCGCATCAACAGATATCCCTGCAAGGCCTGTATTAAAACCATTGTTTAAGGCTTCTGCTCCTGCATTGCCTGCACTTGCCATATTTGCATTAAAACCTGATGCATCAAGACTTGATGATGCCATACTGCTGTTTAAACCAGTTGAAAATGCTTCACCTGCCTGTACACCTGCCATTTCTGCACCAGCAGTACTAAGACCATCAAAAGTACCTGGTTCAAACCCTGCTGCCACTGCACTTTTAGCAACCCCCTTACTGCCCATCCCGGCAGCATAGCTTTGTGCGGCAGATGCACCACTGGAAGCAGCTTCATCATCACCACCCCCGAACCAGCCTTTAACTGTATTTATAATACTGTCGCCAATACTAAGCGCACCATCTATAATACCCTGGCCGATAGATTTTATTAAATCCCATCCTACTTCAAGCCAGTCAACTGAAATAATGGCATCCCATATAGCCCCTGGGAGGCTTTTAGCAGCTGCCCATAACTGTGGTATTGCGGTTATAAGCCCGCCTATCAGTGACAGTATAATTGTGACTGCTGCCTGTGCGATAGCAGGAAGGTTCTGTGCTATCCCCTGCACCAGTGAGGTAATTAACTGGAAACCTCCCTGGATAAGCATTGGTATGCTTTGCGTTATGCCGCTTACAAGATTTAATATAGCCTGTGTACCCATCTGCAGTATAAGCGGAAGGTTTGACAATATTCCTTGCGCAAGACTTAAAATTAACTGTATGCCCATCTGTATAACTGCAGGAAGCATCTGTACTATTCCAAGCACCAGGCTTCCTATAAGCTGTATTGCAGCAGATAAAAGCTGTGGTGCGTTCTGTACCAGGCTGTTTACAAAGGTCTGTATAACTGCCAGTGCTGTTGTTATAACTACTGGAAGATGCTGTACAATGCCATTTATGATATTTGTTAATATACTTGTGCCTGTACTGACAAGTTTCGGCAGCCCTGAAATAACAGACTGTACTATCTGCATGGTTATTCCCATGCCTGCTGGTGCAATCTGTGGCAGCAGGCTTGTAAGTGCGTTTGCAAGACCTGATAAAAGTTTTGAACCTGATAATATAAGTGCAGGTGCATTTTCTACAAGCCCAAGGGCTAAATTCTCCACCAGGCTTACAGCTGTCTGTACAATTTCTGGCAGCCTGGAAACAATGCCATCCACAAGGTTTGTTACTGCCTGTGTACCGCTGTCCATAAGCTGTGGCAGTTCCCCTGTTATGCCTTGTATAAACTGTAAAATCAAATCCAGCCCTGCTGTTATTACCTTAGGGACAAGTTTAAACAGCCCTCCTGTAAAAACAGAAAGAACCCTGGATGCTGCACCTGCAATTTCACCAGAGTTCCCTGTTATCCCGTCTATAAAATTTTCTAAAAGGCTTATGCCAAGGCTTGTTATTTTTGGTGCATAGCCTATAAGGGCATTTACTGCTGCCGAAAGGCAGTTGCCTGCTGCGCCTGCCATCCCTTCCATGCCCTGTTCATAAAATGCAAAAGAAAGCTGGCTGACCATGCGTGTGGCAAACTGTGTCATATCCCTTAACGGGGTATTCAGGTCTTTATATATGCTAATCCCCAAATCTGAAAGACCTGATTTTAAGATATCTATGTCACCATTAAGGTTATCAAGCTGTATTGCATACATGTCTGCACATGCGCCTGCACTGCCTTCAACTGCTTTTGTTAATTCATCAAAACGGTTTCCCGTTCCTGATGCAAGTGACTGTAAACCATTAAATAAGACCCCCGCCTGTTCACCAGTCATGTTGAACTGCTTTTTCATGTCCTGGGCAAATTTTTTCTGTGATGTTGCTGCATCAAATTCCTTTGCCATTTTACTAAGGTCTATGCCAAGTTTTGAAATGCTTGTGCCGCTTCCTGCAAGTGACGCATCAACCACTGTCCCTAAAGACTCAACAGAATCTGCAGTTGCTGCCAGCATGGCCCTTGCTGATGAGAGGTCTGTAAGTTTAAATATGGTTGAAAGTGTTTTGTCCACTTCTTTTGTTGATGCCCCTGAAAGTGATTTATTGATATCGCCAAATATATCCCCGAGGCTTCTCATATTCCCTGATGCATCATAAGCAGAAAGACCCATGTCTTCAAACATGCCAGCCGCTTTTTCATTCCTTGGGCTTTGCAATGATAAAATCATGTTACGCAGGTGCGTGCCGCCCTCTGCTGCTTTGATGCCGTTGTCTGCAAGTATGCCAAGTGCTGTATTAAGTTCTGTAGTACCGCCAGCAAGGTTCTTTGCCGTGCCGCCTACTGTAAGTATTGCTTCACCAAGCTGTGCCACACTGGTATTTGATTTGCTGGCTGTCTGTGCCATCTGGTCTGCAAATGATTCCAGGTTTTCCTGTGTTGCTTCTATATCCAGCGCACTCATGCTGTCTGTTACCATATCACTGGCAGCCGCAAGCTCCATAGCTCCCGCCCCTGCAAGTTTTAATACTGTCGGCAGCGCTGCCGCTGCTTTGTCCGCATCATAACCTGCAAGGGCTAAATAGTTCAGGGCTTCTGCCGCTTCTGTAGCAGAAAACGCTGTTTCACGCCCACACTGCCTGGCGGCGTTCTCTAACGTTGCAAAGGCCTTCTGCCCTTCTTCTGTGCTTTTGTCAAGAAGCATTGTAGCAGCAACCTGGCTCATTGACTTTTCAAAATCCATGCCAGTCCTTACAGCTGCTGCACCCATTGCACCTACAGCAGAAGCAGCAGCGGCGGTAGCTGCACCTACTGTTTTGGCAACAGTCCCAATACCTTTAGGTATTGCTTTAATCCCTTTCCCTGAAACATCTGCGATTTTGCTTCCAAGACTGCCCACACCTTTTGTTGCGGCATTTAACGCACTTTTAAAGGAACTCTGCACTTTGCCCGCTATTTTTATGGCAATCTCCATTTCCTTGCCTTTACCTGCCATAAATCTCCGCCACCTCCCTGGCTATTTCTGCCAGCTCAAAAACGGACATGCTTTCTAATGTATCTAAGCCTGTCCGTAAGATAATTGATAAGTGTATGGTTAATTTGCGAAGGCCTTGTCCATCTGCCGGGCTTAGTCCTCTCCGTATAAAAAACTTGTTACGCGGTTTTTAATTTTAAGCGCCTCCTTTGGTGGCAACGACTGGAAAAATTCAACTGGTTTCCCTGTTGCCTTTGATGATATGATGCAGGCATACTCAAGGCTCATTTCCGGAATTACATTAACCGTACCGCTACGTTCCATAATCTTGTTGGCTGCAATCATATCCCTTGCACTGATGTTTTCAAGACCACTTAAATCCACATCCTTATAAACAACACCTTCAAATTCAAAAGGCTTTTTAAATACAACAAGAAGCTGGTTTTCTTCCTGCTGCCCCTCTGCTCCTGTGCCAGATGTTTTATTTGTTTCTATTTCTTTAACTTCTGCTGCCATAAAATATATCCCCCTCTACTTAAACAATGTGCTTTATCAGCACAGCTTCCTTATTTTCTTTAATAAATCCTTGCCATGTATCTTATATACACAGTTAAGCTTGTCGAGTTCAATTTCAGTAACACCATCTATTTCTATCAGGATATAAAGCACCTCTAACTTTATGCTGCTTCCAGTGCCTTCCCCCTGTTTCATCTTGCCGCCAGTAATGCCTTTATTCTTGCCACGTATTACAACACGCATACCTTTTTCAGTAGTTGCAGCTGTTGTGTTTACTGTATACTGGATTGCACCCCTTAGCGTGATATCAACAGATGAAATATCATCCGACAGTATGAACAGGTCTTTGTCCATTGTCCTGAAAGGTATCTCCATCTCCATGCTTGCAAACTGCCCGATTGTCGGGTCGTCTACCTCGCCAAGTACGCCAGGACCGCTTGTTGTGCTTGTAAGTGACTCAAAATCTGGCAATGTCACCTCATCTGAAATGCCGACAAGCTGTGTGCCGTCCTTATAAACATTAAACGTATTTATCTTTGATGGTATGTTATACATATCTATTCACCTCCGCTTAAAGCCGCTTCAAGCATTGACGGGTCAAATTCCAGCACATTTAATATGTACTCTGCTGGCGGGTATGGTGCAAGGTACTGGTGGAACTGTATTTTCCCATTTATTATATCTGTTACAGGGTTTTCATCTTCTATATACTCAATCCTTGCCCCTGCACATTTGCCTTGCGCCACGTATGAATTGCCCCTGATATTTTCAGCATCACATATTGATTCAATTAACCTGAAATCAGCAGGGTCATCTACCTTCTGGAAATAGGTCAAAATAAAACTGTTGCCCCACCAGCTGAAAAAACGGCGGCAGCAGAACCAGCGGTCTTTAGGGTCAGTTGTTGCCGGGTATGCTGCACTGTTATTCCCCCATGAACGGAAACCATTCCAGTTAATGGCTGTAACCACGCCATAGCTGTTTACAACATTTGCCTGTTCCTGGTCTATGACAATTTCACTGTCCTCCTCATCATCAAGGCACAGCCCTGTTATCGGAAGTGTCTTGTTACTTGCACTTAAATTTGGCACATCATCATTAATTATGTCATTGTAAGCCAGCAGTGCAGAATAGATGGCACTGTAATAATATACATCATCACCAATCCTGACTTTTGGCCAGACTGGTTCTGCATGGCAGCTTGAAAAACCTGATTTTTCTTTTACGGTTTTTACATCCTGGTATGATACCGCCCCGTCTGGTGTACAGTCTAAGTCAACAATACATTCGCATGTAAAAACACCATTAATGTTTAAACATTTTGCCGCCATGACTGATGCAACCACAGGGTCTTTTGAATACCCTGGTGAGGTCACCAGCCCTGGCACCATGCCAAACAACGGGTATACCTGGCGTATGAGTTCAAGCCCGCTTTCTTTCTTGGCAGACACATCATAACCGCCAACAATATCACCAGATGTTACTTTTGATGGGTCTATCCTGTCGCATGAAATATTTAAGCTTTCTGCTTCTGCTGCACTTCCAGTTTCTAAAAGTGTAACAACTGCAAAACCTTCATTGTCAAAACTGGCAATATAGTCTGCCCCTTCCTGTAATTTGTTTTCCCCGCTTTTTACAACAATAGTGTCAAGCAGGACTCCCTCATGTCCCAGGACAGCCTGCATGCTGTTTATTTTGCAGTCTGTTGCAGGCAGTGCTTCTTTGTGTTTCTTTGGGTCAAGCACATTTATCAGAATTAGTGGCGCGACTGCAAATTTTACAAATGTGGCACTTATACTCTGGTTAAGGTTATAGTCTTTCAAATTTCCCGAATACCCTACTGCTGCCGAAGCTTCTGCCAGGCTGTATGCAAGTTTAGGCACGTTTGTTGCGTTATACGGGTCTTCTGCCAGGTTTACAGGCGAAACACCTACAACTACCTGCAAAGCAGCAGTCCCAAGAACCGGTGCTGCCAGGCTTGTAGGGTTTTCTAATATTTTCACTCCACGGTTATAAGCCATATGCCATTATCCCTCCTGTATTTCTTTAACTGCTTTTTTAAATAAAATATTTAAGGCACTTCCTTCTGTATCTAATTCCCTTCCTGCCTGTGCCAGCTTTTTTACTGGAATTATCAAAGAATTAAAAAATGGCTTCCTTTCAGTCTTTTTCTTAAGACTTTCTGGTAAACCGTTATTGAAAACTGTATACTGTTTTGCTCCAGGAATGTCAGGCCCTATATATACCCTGGCATCTGTGTCTGTCTTGTCCGTTCCTGCTGCCCCGCCGCCTGCTTTCAATGTACTGCTGCCCATGCCAGGCATTTGCGCCTGCTTCTTTTTCGCTTTTTCACTCATGCGTATCTGTCCTCCCTTACTATTGATGCAATCTCAAATGCCATTCCCATGCCCCCGAAGTAATAAGGGTATGACTCTTCTTCCTGTAAAGCCCATGTTACCGGGTACTGGATTGTATACTTTCCATTAAGCACTGGCACTTTTGCAAATCTTTCATAAATTTTTGCTATTATATTTAATACATCTTTATGTCCCTGCTTGTCATAATCTGGCTCATATATTCCTATAAGAAGGTTAATGTTTACCATCTGTGCACTTGATGTATTTTCTATTTCCCCATCATCAATACGTACTATTATGTATGGGTATGGGTCTGGGCTTGTAATCCCGTTTACCAGTCCATTTTCTAAAAGTTCTGGTGGTATTTCTTCCTGGCCTGCAGGTTCTGGCATTGGGAGAAGCTGCCTGAAAACATGTATTTTATCCATGCCGCCATCCGGGCTTTTCAGGCTGTAGCCTTTAAAAATTTTTCTTAATTCTTCTGCCAGCTCATCCTGTAAAAATGTTGCAACCATTTCAAATCTCCCCTTTTAATGCACGCATGACATGTTTGTTTAAAGCTTCTTTTAAATCATTTTGTATATGCGGCTCTACAACCCCATATACCCGCTTCTCATTTCCTATCATTTCTGGTATGGAAGCACCCATCTTTTCAGAAATCTCACCTTTCTGGCCACGTCTCATGCCTTCATTCCTGCTGAAAATCCCCTCATGCTCATTTTTCATTTTAGCTACAAACCACTTTAGTTTTGCTGATGAAGATGATTTGAACCTTGTGCCTTTAAGTATTTTCCCTGTTGCGCTTATGCCTCCTGCGCCTGTCTGGCGTCTGTGCAGTGTAGGGTTATAATACTCCCCTGTACCCAGTCCACCTTCCTTGTATGAAAACTTTATTAAAGGGATTTTTTTGCCACTTGCATGTATAACAGCTTCTGGTTTATTGTTTGTGGCAAGTTTTATGCCCATGACCCTGTTAAAACCAGAAACCTTGACAACGTATTTTTTCTTTGCCTCTTTGGCAAGTCTTGAACGTGCCTTTTTTGCAGTATCATTTACTGCCATTTTAAGGACTTTAGGGGCTTTTTCCTTCATGTAGCCAAGCCTTCTTTCGACCTGGCTTAAGTTTGCTGCTTTAACAACAACGCTCAATTTTTATTCGCCTCCAGATGCAGTGAATATATACCGCCTTCATTTATGCTGTCAGTAACAATAAAAGTTGAACCATCAATTACAACAGGCTTTCCAATGCCTGGAAGCGGGCCAAAATCAATAGCATTGACATATATAAGGGTCTGTTTTTTGTATATGCCATCCATATGGCTTTTTATCCTTTTTTCACGTCCAGTAAGCTCGTTGCCGTCAATAATGACCACCATCTTTTTCCCATTGACTGTGTGTTCTCCACCGAATTCCAAAGGATTTAAAAATACTGTTTTTGCATCATTGCGCAAAACCTCTTTAAAAGTCATTTTTTTATGCACTGGATTTCCCTTTCTTTTTAGATGGTTCTGGCTGTGCTCCCCTGGTTTCCCTGGACGGCGGCCTTCCAATTAAATCCAGCCCTTTACCAGCAGACGGGTATGCATCACCTGTTGCACCTGGCATGGCAGATACCATCCTTGCTTTTACTGCATGTTTTTCTGCCACATTGTCTTCTTCCCATATGGCTGTCCCGTTATTTATCCACTCTCTTGCAAGCCCTGTATCACATACTGGCAACCTGTCACCAGGCTCATAATTATGGTTTTCAAAAAGCACAGGGAAAACCGCTGTAAGATGCCCCATCAGCCCGCAAGTTTTACAAGGATAACTGTATCACCTGCAGCTGCTGCCTGTGCTGCATAGCCTGCCAGGACTGTACCATCACCTTTGGTGTCTGTAATGCCGTCACCATCAAAATATACATCTGTCCCCATGCTGACAGCCCCTTCTGCTGTTTTAGGCATTTCAAATACCCCTGTAACATGCAGTGAGCCTGTTTCACCAGGAAGGATATCTGTACCAGCAACCCCTGTACGCCCTCCAAAAGTTATAACTGTATTCGCTTCAATAACTGCTGTACCAGTATTGGTATAGTCGAGTGTTTCCCCTCTCTGCCAGTATGTAGCTTTTCCCATGTCTGTTCCTCCTTTTACGCTGCTATTTTTCGCCCAGGGTTCTTTACAATCCCACGGAAATCCCTTACTGTAATGCCCCAGTCAAGGTAAATGTCCCACTGGAAGCCTAAAATTCCTGGTGTTTCCATCCTTCTTACTGTAGGCGTTTCCTGGCCATTTAAATAATTAACCTGTATGCCCCTTACGCTTGAAGTATTCGCTGTCATAAACCACGGCACAGCCTTATCACCAGCAAGCGCATTAAGCACTGGTGTCTGTACAATCTTTAACGGGTAATTATATAACGGGTTGATATCATTATTGGCTGAACCTGTTACCTGTGCGCTGTGGAAAATTACTGCCAGGTCAAATTCATATCCCACTGGTACAATAATATTCTGTGGTGTAATATAGATTGCTTCACCGAACGGGTCTTTCTGTTTCTGCATCTGTAAAACCATTGCCTGTATGGATGCCTGTGCAGGCTTTGAGCCTTCCTGTATGATATTGTTGTGCTTTGCATCAAAAAGGTTAAGCCCGTCAAAAATTTTACTGTTATTATAAAGCAGGGAATAAACTGCCTTGTCAATAGTTTTTTTCGCACTTGCTGCATAAAGCCCTGGTACTTCTGTAAGAAAGCCGATATCATCATTTATGAACGCCTGCCTGGTCATGCTGAATGAACGTCCATAAGTATCAATTTTAAAATTAGGAAGCAGTTTTGTTTCTGGTTTCATTGGTTTGAGTTCACCATTTTCAGGAACAAGAAGGAAATCCCCCATGCCTCCTATTAAATACTCATGGTCTGGTGTCATCTTAAAGTCTTTCACGCTGCCTTTTGTCGTCCATTCCTGGAATGTGGTAGGGACTTCATTGTAAAGCTGTATAATGCTTTTCCTGATTGTATTGTCAAGGATAGCTGGAAATGATGCTGTCGGGTTATAAAACTGGCGGCAAAGCTCCGAATACATTTCATCTGCATCCATCCTTAAGAGTTTTTGTATTTCCTGCCCTTCCCTGCTTAAACATTCTATGCCTAAATCCCTTAAACTTAATGACCTCAGTCCGCCAGCACCTTCTGCTGGTGATTCTACTGGCAGCCCTGCTCGCATCATAAGGGCATCAGAAGCCCTGTGCCTGAAAGTATCTTCTTCATCCCTTGTTACCTGTACATTCACAGGCGCACCTGCCGCCCTCATCCCGTCAAGGATTGCTGTCCTGACCTGCTCTAATGTGCTGCCGTTGCGTATATGCTCCGAAGGGTCAGTATCAAAATCACGGCAAAGCGCCATAATCTCTGTTACGCGGTTGCGTTCCGCCATTGCTGCATCCCTCTGGTTTTCCCCTGGTGCTGCTGGAAGCTGTGCCTGTTGTGGGACAGTTATATGCTGCTGTACATCTGGTGGTGCAGCAGATGCCCCGTTATCTCCTGCAAGCCCTCTTTCCTGTGCTTCAATTTCTGCATCCGCCTGTTCAATTTCGCGCTGGCAGCTGTCAAACTGTGCCTGCTCCTCTGCTGTCAGGGCACGGTTGTTATCTGCTTTGGCAGCATTTACAATTGTCTGCTGTTTAAGCATTGCTGCTTCCCGTCTCTGTTTTGGTGTCATTAATTTATACCTCCTGTATTTTTGTTTATTTGAAGCTGTGCCTCAAAGTATGTCAGCGTCCTTTCTTCTGGCATCCTGCACTCTTCGGAACTGCGCCCGACCCCCACTGTAGCGTCCGCTGGGACACTTACTATGCTTATCTCGTAAGGCATCCATTGCCTTGCAATTTCGCAAGGCCCTGCAAAACGTCCGTCAGAAGATACTTTCCCCTGTGATACTTCTTCAATAACGCCAATCTTGTATCCGATAGAAACACCTTTAAGCGTATCATTTTTTACTTTCTGGAAAATAATTTCACTGTTTCTGTCTTCATCAAATTCCACCTCAGCCATGCCACGCTGGTTTTCAATCCATGCACGGTTTACCTTCCCTAAAACCTTGTCCCTGTCATGGTTAAAAAGAAGTACCCCTATTGTATTAAGCCTTGTAAAATCTGCCGCAGAAGGGCTGTGGTCTAAAATTTCATTTCCCCAGTAACGGCTGTAAGGCTCTTCGGAAGAAAAAGAAAGAATGAACTTACGTTCATTCCCTACACCTTCCACTTCCCTGATTGTTGCCAGGCTAAATGCCCTTGTCTGGTTTTTCTTCCTGCTGCCCGCTGCTGGCTGTGGCTGGCTGGTTTCCTCCGCCCGTTCCGCCAGGCATCCCTGGTACTGTTTCCCTGCTGCCCGCTGGGTTAAGTTCTGCTGCTGTCCTGCCAAAAATAACACCTCCCATCTCCATGCCCTTTTTCCTGGCATAATCTAAAACTGCAACTGTTTCATCAATCTGCTCTTTCCAGTCTTTTCCGTTTTCTGCCGCTATCTGCTGGAATGTTTTCTGCCCGGTCTGCAATGCTATCTTTGTAGCTGTGGCTTCCTTTAGCGGGTCAATCCATTTCTTAGGCGGCGCAACCCATTCATGTTTAAGGTATTTACGTTTGCCCTCCCAGAAACCAGGGATATTAAACAGGCCAGAAAGTACACCTGAAATAACAAAGGTTTCATATACCTCATCCATTATTACTTCCTGTACAAGTTCTATATCCTCTATGTATGTCTGGCCATCTTCAATAATCCCCTGCCTTGCACTGCTGTAATTGCTCTGGCTCATGTCACGGCTTGTTGCTTCATAGCTTAACCCCTGCCCTGCACCTACAAGGCGCTGCTGTAATTTAATATAGCCTGCTGCGTCCGTTGCTTGCCCTGACGGGTTTACTACCTGGATTTCATCCCCGGCATTAAGTTCCTTAATCATGCCCGGGCTTATCCTTTTCCCTTCATAATCCTCATGCGGGCGTCGGCTGTCCATGACATTGTTCATTCCTCTTGCAAAACTTCCGTTTGTTGGGACAATTTTTTTTACAAAAACAGCAAGACATGCGGCTATGCGCTCTTTGACACTTACCGCTGTCATAAATTCATTTGCATCCCTTACCCTGGTGATTGTTGGTGCAAGGTCACTCATCTCACGCACCTGCGAAGGGCGGTTCTTTGTAAAATAATATATGATGTCTTTTGCAGGCACATATACAGAATCCATCTGCCCGTACCCGTCTAAGCTGTACTGTTTTATCCAGTACCCCACTGCTTTGTTGTGTTTGTTAAATTCTATGCCGCCTGCAATACGGCAGTTTTTGTTTTCAGGCACGGTGTGGCCTGCATCCAGTTCATCCACTTCAAGTGCCTGCAGCTTAAAAGGTACAACCCCTCCGTCTGTATAACATTTCTTAAAAAGTATTCCCCCGTCTACTTTCTTGCGTTTTACTGCCATTCTTAGCATCTGGTTAAAACTCTGCGTTTCTGTTATGTCACAGTTTTTACGTTTGCACCATTCTGCCCATGCATCTTCTATTTCCTGGTCAATGCGTCCGTTACCAGTCCTTGCCTGCAATGTCCATCCAAGCCCTACCACGTTGCGTTTGTAAGCACCGATTACGCTGTTTGCCATGTCACTGTTACGTTCAAGGTCTCTTGCCCTTGCCCTTACTGTGTCCCTGCTGTAACGGTCTGTCTGCTCTGCACTCTGGTTATATGCTGTCCAGTTTGCGTTCGCCCTGCTGTAATCCCCTGCATCATAGTTCCTTATTTCTTCCAGGTTCTGCCTCCATGCTTCACGCCGCACCCCTGCGGCAGGGGAAATAAAACCTATTATATTATCCAGTATGTTTCCCATGCATGTCCTCCTAACGCTGGTCAAAAACCGCAACAAAGCAGTTGTCTAAAAAACCTGGTGTCCCCTCTGAAACCTGTGCTGTAAGGTCATTTTTAATATCATATAAGGTTTTAAGGTCTGCCCTGTCCAGCTGCCTTGAACCTATTTTATAGCTTTGCCCGCCAACACATATAGCATAAATTGCATTGTTTACCTCAGAAAGCATTTCCTGTGGTGTCAGCTGTCCTTCCATCTGGCCGCCTCCTTATCTATACCCAGCTTTCATTTTCTTTTATCCAGTCCTCTTCTGGTGTATACTGTTCTTTCTTTTGTTCCTGTGGTTTCCCATTTATATCCTGCAAATGGAGCATACGGACGCCCAGGGTGTCCGCTGCTGCCATTGCATACACTTCACAGTCAAGGTAATGGTTGTCGGCATGGCTGTACTTCTGTACCCATTCAAGGCGTGGTTTCCCGCTGCCATTCTTAACAAGGACTTTATGCTCTGCCGTAACCTGGGCAGCGTATTCCCCATCACAGCCCTTGTATACCATCCAGCTTCCGTTCCCGTTCTTACGGTGCATCCTGCTGGCAATCATGTCCTTATATTTCCCACCATCAACAATAACAAGGTTCATCCCGTAAGCCTTAGAAGCGTCATTATTGACTGTGCTTAATTTAAAATGGCTCTGCATAGGGTTGCTTGAACCTTTGGCTGGCTTCGCCCATTCTGCATTTAAAGCGCAGAAATCGTATACACTGTCAGCCTCGTAGCCAGAATCCACGAGACATAAATTTACTATTGCAGCGTTTCCTGACTCTGTCCTGTATTCCAGGTTCATAACCCTCTCAATCTCCGAAAAGCTGTAAGCCTGCCCATGCGCTATGTTCTGGCTGGTCAGGAAACCACCCCATGCCCTTATTGTCCAGTAGATACAGTTTTCCTGCACATCTATGCCTGCGGTAAGCAGTTTCGCCCAGTCTGGTACGGTAAATTCTGTAAGTTCTGTCTGCCGCTCCATAACAAGTTCACTGCTGGTTTTTAGTTTAGTATCTTCCCACGGCTCTGCAAGCCAGGAATTTATAAAATTTTGCAGCTTTTCAGGGTCGTCTTTGCTTTCCATAAACTCTTTTGCAATCTCTGAAAAACGTACAAACGGGCTGTAAAGTGTATTAATCCAGAAACAGACTTTTTTTACAAACCGGGTCTGTTTCCGTACAACTTCCCACCGTCCGTTTTTTACAGCTGCCTGCTTCTGTGCATCTGTAATTACACAGCCACACTCCTGGCATACATAAAAAGAAAATTCTGCACGGTCTGCATTGCTTAAATCCCCTGTACTGTCTTCTGTTTCCAGCATCCCCAGTTTCTCTTTTATTGCTTCTTCCCCATATGCTTCAACTAAATCCTTATCTTTTCCAGGCCATTTAAGGTTATCAAAAATGAGTTCTATAAAACCCCCGCAATGCGGGCATGGTATAAAATAATGCTTTTCCGCATCTGCTTCCTCTTTGGCCTTCCAGATATGCCCTGTACGCAGCGTCGGGGTGCTTGTAATATATATCTTCCTGTTAGCAAATGTCTTTGTACGTTCCTTTGCAAGGCTTACAGGGTCTGCCTCTTTTTTGCTTGCGCCTGGGTATTTGTCCACTTCGTCCAGGAACAGGTATTTTACAGCCTTTGATGCCAGTGAAGACGGTGAATTGCTTCCTGCTATTGTCAGATACATCCCATCAAACTGGTGCTCCAGCTTCTGTGACCTGGACTCATGGTACAGTTTTCCAAGTGAAGGGCTGTTTTTCACCATTGGCACAATACGGTTTGCTGCTATGCTTTCCCCCAGCTTGTCAGTCGGGTAAACTACCATAGCAGGCGACGGGTCCTGCTGTATTACATACCCAAGCATATTTAACATAGCTTCTGAACCGCCTACCTGGGTACATTTGCAGAATATGATTTCTTCCGTACTGTAATTGGTGAGTTCATCCATTATATCTGCAAGGTAAGGTGTTTTGTCATTTTTCCATGGTCCCGGGATTGCGGAAACTTTTGAATCAAGTATGCGGTATTTCTGTGCCCATTCCGAAACAGATAAATCCTCTGGCGGCCGCAGCAGCTGCAGGGCATCCTTAAGATACTGGCTGGTCTGGTACTTCTTCCGCCATTTTCTTTTTCTCTGCATTTAAAATACCTTTCGCCTCCTTTGGCCCTGCAACCCCTGCTACAACAAAGGATTCCAGTAGGGAAGCAATCTCGCCAGACATTTCTTTTTCAATCCTTCTTGCCTCCAATGGTTCAAGCTGCCCTGAAAGCAGACCCCCAACCCTCGCTGGAAGGGACATTGCAAATTTCTTGAATACTAAAAAGAACCTGGCATAATCAAGCCTTACCTCCTCAACAGAAATATAATCCCCTGCTGCAATCTGTGTTTTAAGCCTGTGCAGCTCACCCTGGCTTTCCTTGAGGGCGATTTCTGCTTCAAGTTTCTGTTCTTTCAGTTCTGCTTCTTTTACAGAACGTGCTTTTCCGTAAGCCTTGCCTGAAAGATAATTTATATATTTTTGTATTGTCGGGGCTAAATCATACCGCCGCACTTCCCTGCCATTTATTTTTACCAGGACAGCATCAAGAACCCCGTCCTGTGTAAGCTGTTCAATCCGGCGTGTACCACTGAAATTAAGCAGTTTTGCAACAGCTTTCGGGCTGCAAAGGCTCTTGTTTCCAGAAAAAAGTATTTCCTCTATGTCTGTTTCCTTTCCCATCCTGTCTTTTTCCTCCTGTTTTTTATGTCCATTCTGTGCTTGCGTAACGAAAAGGTCAAAAATTTTTTTATTCCATCCAGAAAAATACCGCACTTACACCGCCCCGCATAGCCCTCCCGGGACTGGAAGTACCTTTTAATGCTGCATGGGGTAAATACACCAGGACAGCAGGCATAAGCAGGGGCAGCAGGTCATTTTATCCAGGGCAGGGACTATGCTGCTGCCACTGATGCCCTCCTGGCTGTCTGTTGTTCCCTGCTGCCTGTCATGCCAGGGATTGCACTGCCTGTATATGATAATGGTTTATTGCAGTTCCCCTGTGCCCTGCTGTATATACATAATATGCCACCAGTGCATACATAAGTTTATATACCTGGTGGCATAAAGAAAGCCCATGTACCCTGGTGTATGGTACACAGGCTTTACAGGCAGGCCTGCTGCCCGCCTTCTTATAAGGGGCTCTGCTTGTTTGTTTCTTCATAGTAACATATTAGCACATCTGATAGTCCAATTGAGTCCAAACTTTAAAAAAATTTTAATTGATATTGCTGTATAGCATTTCCCTTCAACAGGCTACATCATTTCTACTGGCATACAGGAGATTACTATGTGTATGACTTGCATGTGTGTCAATGCCCTTTAACGGGCTTACCCCATTTCTACACAAAACCACAACGGATGACTATGAGAAATTTGGCATGTGTCAATGCCCTTTAACGGGCTAACATCATTTCTACCCTGCCCCTCTGGAAGCCCCTGTTTATAAGGCTTTGAAGGGTGCGTTTTCCCCAAGATTTTTGAAATTGTTACAAAAGTGTTACATTTTGCCCATTTTTTGGTTTTTCTAAATTTTGGTAATTATTTATAAAACATTTTATCATATTTTCCTGGTATGTGCTAGCATAAATTTTTTTATTATTAAATGCAAATATCGAAAACAGTTTAACGAGTGCAATATTGCTCCCGTTAAATTTAGACAGATAAAATAATTATATGCATGAAAAAGTCCTTGACATATGGGCGTACATAATTTAAAATATTTATGCAAGGACATAAATTGGAAGGAGGTGTTAAATTGTCGCCAAGAACTGGCAGACCGCCATTGCAAGAAACTTCCAGAACAGAAAAACTTAATATCCGTTTGACAAAAAAAGAAAAAGAGGATATACAATATTGTTCTGATATACTGGGAATTTCAAGAACAGATACAATTATGGAAGGAATAGGTCTCATAAAAAACAAAATCACAAAGAAATAACATTAAAAAGAGTAGCCGTTCTAAGTTTGGCGACTAATACGGCTACTCAAAGCACCAAATCCCATAAGAGATTGACAAGCCAATTATATCAGCCTCCTATGGGAAAATCAACATATTTTTTAATTTGAGTTTCCCCATTTTTTAAGTTTAAGTGTCATCAAGCCCCATTTTTAATACA
>CAJTRU010000054.1 GCA_910579085.1 uncultured Lachnospiraceae bacterium
TTTCTTTTTGCCGCCGTCTGCTCCTGTCACGCCATGCGTTGAGTGCCGCAAAGCGTATAACGGACTTGCAAGGCATAGATAATTCCCCCTTTCTCCCACATGGGGCGTTGCATGGTTTATAGTTGCTATTCAATATTGCTTAGATTTCCAAATGCTGTTTAGCTTTGCTGACACCTTTGATATAATAGACTAACAGTTTCCAGCACCCACGCCCAATAAGATACAGAACTATTCCAATGACAATACTGATGATAAAGACGGCTACCGGATTTTCAATCTCGGAAATACCAATATAGCTGGCATAGGGAATACCTAAATTCAGTAGTGAATCAATCAATTTGACAGAACCCATAATAGGAGTAGCTATTGCACAAATGATGAACACAGGGCTGCAAATCGCAAGAACTGGAATTACAATCAGGCCAGAAAGACTTGCAATACTATAATAGGCGCAAATCGCAAGGACTCTATTCCAACTAAAAGAATTGCTTTTTGCAATCAAATCCCCCAGATACGCTTTTGCCAACTCTTTGGGATTGCCCAGCCGTTCAGTAATTTGTTCTGTGGTTTTTCCATCGCCTTGCAATTCAAGGATTTCACTTTTGATTTCTTTCACAATATCAACACGTTCGGATATTGGCAAAGGTTTCAGATACTTTTCAATCCTTTCAAGATAGTCATTTAAAATTTTTTCCATAGTCTTATTCTCCTTTAATTTCATTGATTGCATTTAATAAGTTATTCCATTCTTGAGACATAGCAGAAATATATTCAAGCCCTTTATCTGTAATTGAATAATATTTTCTCGGCGGCAAACCCTCAGCACTTTCCTGCCATGAGGACGAGACATATTCTTCTTTCATTAGCCGTCTGAGTAGCGGATAAATTGTATTCTCTTTTGCAGCTAAAATAGGATATTTTTCTAATGTGCTGATAATTTTATATCCATAAGATGGTCGCTGCCTTATCATTAACAGAATACAAAAATCAAGTGTCCCACGTTTGATTTGGGATTTCCAATCATCAATATTCATATACTGTACCTCCTTGCTATACATCGTATCACACAGTATATCTAATGTCAATAGTATATCTGAAAAAAATTAAGATTATACACATTTCCACGGTGCTTGTCTTTTGGTCTTTGGTTTCTTTGGTTCGGAATAGTGTGGTGCTGGCGGTCTGTCTCTTGTTTTCAGTTGCCTGTTTCTTTACCATACATGAGCATTAACACATGGTTTGTACTTAAATTAAGAGAACTAACAATTTAGATTGTGCTGTGGTGCATTTTAAAAGTTTTCCCTGTGTTTATATTTTATTATAAAGAAAGGCAGGATTTAGCAGGTTATGAATATTTTATATAGAAGAGTTAAGTGAAGACACAAAGATAGAATATGATGTATTAATTTCAAAAATGATACAGCAGATATAAGAGGCTATAAAGTTATAAAAAAGCAGAATGTTGGCAGGCATGGGGTTATTACTGGCTGATTATGTTATGGAAAAATTATTATAAATTTTGTTATGGCAATAAAAATCCCTGCCTTTACTAGAAATTAAGTCAATTTTTATTAATACATTTCATAAGTAAAATGCTATACTAGGTTTAAAAATTTTAAGGAGATTTGGCTATGGATGAAAAAACTATTGTAAATAATATTTTGTCATATATAGAAAAGAACCTGGATGAAGACTTATCACTAAACTGTATTGAAGAGGAAGTGCATTATTCAAAGTTTTATATTAACCGTTTGTTTGCTAAGGAAACGGGCTGTACTATATATAAATATATACAGAAACGCAGAATTACGGAGGCAGCAAGGCAACTGGCTGGAACTTGTAAACCTATTGCAGAAATAGCGCAGGAGGCACATTATAATTCACAGCAGGCATTTACGCTGGCTTTCCGCCAGATATATTACTGTACACCACAAGAGTACAGGAAAAATGGTGTATTCTGCCCAAAACAGTCGGAAATAACCATAATGGATTGTATTTACATGGCGGGCAGTAATTTCTTAATGTATGGAGGTAAAATAGCAGCATGAGTGTAATTCCATATGTAATTGAAGAAACGCCAGCAGGTGGACGCAGTTATGATATTTTTTCAAGATTACTGTCTGACAGGATTATTTTTTTAGGCGGGGAAGTTAGTGATACTACAGCAAGTTTAATTGTAGCGCAGCTTTTGTTTCTTGAAGCAGAGGATTATAAAAAAGATATACAATTATATATAAACAGCCCAGGTGGTTCTGTAACTGCTGGTTTTGCAATATATGATACAATGCAGTATATTAGTTGTGATGTTTCAACAATATGTACCGGGCTTGCTGCAAGCTTTGGCGCATTTTTGCTTGCTGGTGGTACAAAGGGCAAAAGACTGGCCCTGCCAAATGCAGAAATAATGATACACCAGCCAGCAATGCATGGAGATGGGATACAGGGACAGGCAACTGATATTAAGATTATGTCTGATTATATGCAGAAAAGTAAAAGACGGCTGAACTATATTTTATCAGAAAATACAGGAAAGACCATTGAAGAAATTACAGCAGATACTGAAAGGGATAATTTTATGGGAGCAGAGGAAGCATTGGCATATGGGCTTATAGATGGGATTATTGCTAATAAAAATATAAATTAGTGTATATGCCTGGAAATAGAAAAATAATAAAAAACATAATAATTGAAATAATATAAATAAAAAAACTGCCCACACCGGAAGGCAGCTTTTTTTATGAAACTAAGTAATTATGCGATTTTATTTACAGCCAAAGTCAGACGGGAAACTTTTCTTGAAGCTGTTCTTTTATGGAAAACGCCTTTTCTTGCTGCTTTGTCAATTTCTTTTACAGCGTTTACTAATGCTGTGCTGGCAGCAGCTTTGTCATTAGCAGCGATAGCTGCATTAACGCGCTTAATAGCTGTTTTAACTCTTGATTTGATTGCTTTATTTCTTTCTGCATTTCTGCGGTCAGTTAAAATTCTCTTTTTTGCTGATTTAATGTTAGCCATTCTTTTCACCTCCTGGTTATTGGATAAATTCTGTCCATCAATCCTGACACGGCGGCTTTGATGGAAACATACCTATATATAATAGTAGATATAGGTAAATGTGTCAATATATTTTTGGGAAAATTATAAAAAATTTTGTAAACCGGGATAAAATAATGTAAGGCCTGTTCTTTTTAATAAAATATTATTAAGAAATTTGCATAAGCACCTGGAAAAAGTTTATATAAAGCACTTGGAGGAAAAAGCAAGGTGGCTGGAACTGGCAGGGCCGGCTGAATTGTAACAAGTAAAACTGCCAATAATATTACTATTAATGCCAATTAGATATAATACCAGATTAGATGTAGTGCCAGATTAGATATGAAAGGAATGGTGGCTTATGGTTGAGAAAAGGACAGACCTTGCCATAGAGGCAAGGGAGAGTTTTCCAGAGGATAATGTGGAGATTAAAGGTGTGGTTCTGGATGAAAAGATAATACAAGATGGCTGTATCAGGATAAGTACAGTAAATATTACTAATGGACATGGTGCAGAGCTGATGAAAAAACCTGTAGGCAATTATGTGACAATAGAATTTACAGATAAAAGCAAGTATATGGATGACCAGAACACTAAGGAATTTGAAGAAAAAGTATCCGCTACAATATGCAGCATACTTGGGGATATGGTAAGGGATAAGAAGGAAAAGGCAGGGAAGGCGGATAATGGCAGTGCAGAAATATATATGGTGACAGGGCTTGGCAACCGGTTTGCAACTCCTGATGCGCTAGGGCCTGTTGTTATGGAAAAGGTTATGGTAAACAGGCATATGGTACGTGAATTTGGGGAAGAGGTACTGGAAAGCAATAAGATTGTCTGCGCAATAGCACCTGGGGTAATGGCACAGACAGGTATGGAAACTTATGAGGTGCTTAGCGGGATTGTAGAAAATGTAAAGCCTGCTTTTATACTTGTGGTGGATGCACTGGCGTCAAGAAGCATAGGGCGGCTTTGCAGGACAATCCAGATAACAGATACAGGGATTTCACCGGGGGCAGGAATTGGCAACAACAGGCATAAAATTAATGAAGAAACAATGGAAGTGCCTGTAATAGCAATAGGAGTGCCTACTGTAGTTGATGCAGCAGTAATTGTAAGTGAATGTATGGAAGAAACTTTAAATAAACAGGGATTTTCAGATAATGAAATACAGATTTTCCTTGAAAGCATTGCAAATAACAATACAAAAAATTTATTTGTAACACCAAAGGATATAGATGAGCAGGTAAGGTGGATTGGAAGGCTTGTGTCAAAAGGCATAAACAGTTTCTTTGGAAATTAAAATGAATAGAAGCAGGCAAAGCCTCATATTTATGGTATAGGAGTTTATTTGTGCCAGGCAAGGCACAGCATATGTGCTGCCCGGATATTTCTGCCATAAAAAAGTATAAGTGAGGCTGGTTATGAAGAAAAAGAAATTAAAGCGTGGAACGGTATATATAATTGCATTATTTATAATAATTGTGTGGACAGGTATTCTTTTAAAGGATAAAGACAGCCTCAAAGAAAATATGCATGATATGTTTATAAATTATATAGTTGATGCAGGAATGTCCAATATTGGCGTTGTCCAGTTAAATAATAAAGACAATGGTGCATCATTCCAGTGGAAAATAATTTTTGAAGCATGTCCTTTTATGACATACCTTGTTGAAAATGGCAATGATATTAACAGGAAATCTATAAATGGTTCTGAAAGCCTTGCATCAGTTTATCCAGGTTACAGAAGCAGGGATTTTTTCTGGAGTGGTGCAGGCAGTGACATGGCAGTTGCAAACAGGCTTTTTGAAAATTCTGATATCCAGGTTGCGGAACTTGTCCAGGAGGAAAAAGATTATAATAAAATGCTTGCAGAAAATGAAGAGATTAAAAACCAGCCTGAAAATCCTGATAATACAAATAGCGATAATAGTGATGAAAATATACAAAATGAATTATCTGGGGACGAAGGGCAGAATGCAGCGGGTGAAATGTTTATTAGCGAAGATAATGTAACAGAAGAAAATAATGCTGCAAGTGCTGCATTTTCACCGCAGATAAAAAATAACCTTGATACAATTAATAAGCTTAAAAACAGCAAGAGCCGTTCATTTCTTTTAAAGAACTTTTATATAACAGACTCTTCTACTTCTATTGACAATTCAGTTTTTAATGTTGAAAAACTGCTTTCAAAAGATGTAACGATTAAAAAAAGTGAAGAGCCACAAATTTTGATTTTCCATACACATGCGGCTTCAGAAGCATTTATAGACAGCAGAAAAGGGAAACAGTCCGATACAATAGTAGGCGTGGGAAGCCGCCTGGCTTACCTGCTGCGCAGTAAATATGGTTATAATGTTATACATGATACTACAGAGTTTGACAGGATAAATGGAAGCATTGACAGAAGCAAGGCTTATAACCAGGCAGCAGATAAACTGGAAGCAACATTAAAAAAATACCCTTCAATAGAAGTAGTAATAGATTTGCACAGGGACGGCGTAGGCAATTCTGTACAGAGGCTTACTACAATAGACGGCAAAAAGACAGCACAGGTTATGTTTTTTAACGGGCTTTCCAGAAATTCATCAGGAAATATTGAATACTTATACAATAAAAATTTACAGGCAAACCTCGCCTTCAGTCTTCAGCTTAAATTAAAATGTATGGAGAATTATCCTGATTTTGCAAGGCCTGTTTACTTAAAAGGATACCGTTATAACCTGCATATGCGGGAAAATTCGCTGCTTATTGAGCTTGGCAATGAAAACAATACAGTTGAAGAAGCAAAAAATGCAATGGAACCTCTGGCAAAGATACTTGACCAGGTATTAACCGGGAAGTAAATTTTAAATGTAAATTGCAATTATGGCAATATAATGTTATTATATCAGACAGGGAATGGCAGGCGCAGGGCGCACTGTACCAGCGGCGCAGGCTGCGTGCTGCCACCAGGGATATTTTACCTGGATTATAAGAAAACAGCGGAGGAATGAGGAACACATGGAAAAAACAGGACAGCCACATATCCGTAACTTTTGTATTATTGCCCATATAGACCACGGAAAGTCAACACTTGCTGACAGGATTATTGAAAAAACAGGGCTTCTGACAAGCCGTGAAATGCAGGCACAGGTGCTTGACAATATGGAACTTGAGCGTGAGAGGGGAATAACGATTAAAGCACAGACGGTGCGTATAATATATAAAGCCAGTGATGGTGAGGAGTATGTATTTAACCTTATTGATACGCCAGGACATGTTGATTTTAATTATGAGGTTTCAAGAAGCCTTGCAGCATGTGAAGGGGCAATACTTATAGTTGATGCAGCACAGGGCATAGAGGCACAGACTCTTGCAAACTGCTACCTGGCATTAGACCATGACCTTGAGATAATGCCCGTAATTAATAAAATAGACCTGCCAAGTGCAGAGCCAGAGCGTGTCAAGGCTGAGATAGAAGACGTAATAGGGCTTGATGCTTCAGATGCACCACTTATATCTGCCAAGATGGGCACTAATATAGAACAGGTGCTTGAACAGATTATTACAAAAATACCTGCACCATCAGGTGATGAAAATGCGCCATTTAAGGCACTGGTTTTTGATTCATTATATGATGCTTACAAAGGTGTAATAATATTCTGCCGTGTATTTGACGGCTCAGTTAAAAAGGGGCAGGAAATACTTATGATGGCAACAGGTGCAAAGGCAGATGTTGTTGAAACTGGCATATTCGGGGCAGGGAGGTTTATACCATCAGAGGAACTTTCAGCGGGCATGGTTGGTTATATTACTGCAAGCCTTAAAAATGTACAGGATACACGTGTTGGTGATACAGTGACACTTGCATCATCACCATGCAATGAAGCCTTGCCAGGCTATAAAAAAGTGCAGCCTATGGTTTACTGCGGGCTTTATCCTTCAGATGGTGCAAAATACCCAGACTTAAGGGATGCACTTGAAAAATTGCAGCTAAACGATGCAGCATTACAGTTTGAAGCAGAAACGTCAGTAGCGCTTGGATTTGGCTTCAGATGCGGTTTTCTTGGGCTTCTTCATCTTGAAATTATACAGGAAAGGCTTGAGAGGGAATATAATTTAGACCTTGTAACAACAGCACCAGGTGTTATTTACCATGTGTATAAAACAAATGGTGATATGATAGAAGTAACTAATCCGTCAAACCTGCCAGACCCTTCAGAGATTGAGCATATGGAAGAACCTTTTGTATCTGCTGAAATAATGGTCACAAAAGAATTCGTAGGTGCAATAATGACATTGTGCCAGGAGAGAAGGGGAATATATATAGGCATGGAATATATGGAAGAAACCCGTGCACTTCTTAAATATGAACTTCCATTAAATGAAATAATATATGATTTCTTTGATGCACTTAAATCACGTTCAAGAGGTTATGCTTCACTTGATTATGAAATGAAAGGCTATGTGCCATCAAATCTTGTAAAACTTGACATACTTATAAACCATGAAGAGATAGATGCGCTTTCATTTATATTACATGCAGATACAGCATATGAACGCGGGCGTAAAATGTGCGGCAAACTTAAAAATGAAATACCAAGGCAGCTTTTTGAAATTCCTATACAGGCAGCAATAGGCAGCAAAATAATAGCAAGGGAAACTGTTAAGGCAATGAGGAAGGATGTGCTTGCAAAATGCTATGGTGGTGATATTTCAAGGAAAAGGAAACTTCTTGAAAAGCAGAAAGAGGGCAAGAAGCGCATGAGGCAGTTTGGAAGTGTAGAAATACCACAGCAGGCATTTATGAGTGTGTTAAAACTTGATGAAGACAGTTAAAAAGGACGGGCTTTCTTTATATATCCATATACCATTTTGTGTAAAGAAGTGCCTTTACTGTGATTTTCTTTCGTTTAGTGCCAGCAATAGCAAAAAGCAGGGCTATGTAAAGGCGTTGGTTAATGAGCTGGCAGCATGGGAAGAGGTTTTAAAAGAAAAATTAACTGGTAAAGAAAATTTAACTGGTATGGACAGGCTGTATTTTAAAACTGTATTTGCAGGGGGCGGTACACCTACATGTCTTGAGCCTTCCATGCTTCTTGAAATATTACAGTCTGTAAGGAAATATACAGATGAAAATACAGAATTTACAATAGAAGCTAATCCAGGTACAATTACAGACAGCCATATAAGTGTATTTAAAGAAACAGGCATAAACAGGGTGAGCCTTGGGCTTCAGTCTGCACAGGACAGAGAACTTAAGAAGCTTGGACGTATACACACATACAGGGAATTTTGTAACAGTTACAATAAACTGCAAAAAGCAGGTTTTGGCAATATAAATATTGATATAATGGCTGGCATACCAGGGCAGGACATTCCAAGTTATAAAGATACCCTGGAAAAAGTGGCTGCACTTGAACCAGCGCATATATCTGTGTACAGCCTTATTGTTGAACCAGGCACAGAATTTTATAAAATGCAGGAGCAGGGCGGGCTGGATATTGCAGATGAAGACACAGACAGGCATATGTATAACCTGGCAAAAGAAATATTAGGAAGAAATGGCTACAACAGATATGAAATTTCAAATTACAGTAAAGAGGGAATGGAATGTCTGCACAATATAACATACTGGACGGGCGGGAATTACCTTGGTACAGGGCTTGGGGCTTCTTCATATATTAATGGGACAAGGTTTACAGGTACAATGGATTTTAATAAATATACATGTATATTTAAGGACAGGGCAGGGCATGGAATGGCAGAAAACCAGGTCCAGAAAAACATTGGCACTAATTATGAAAACCTGTCTGTTAAAAACCAGATGGAGGAATTTATGTTCCTTGGGCTAAGGATGTGCAAAGGTGTGTCAAAAAGCGCATTTATGGACAGGTTCGGTGTAAGCATGGATAAAGTGTATGGCAATGTTATAAAACATTTTTTACAAAACCAGCTATTGGCAGAAGATGTAAATAGTGGTAGAATTTATCTGACTGAAAGAGGCATAGATATAAGTAACTATGTGCTGTCAGATTTTATATTAGATTAAATAATGGAGGATAAAATATGTCTAAAGTAAGTATAGTAATGGGTAGTGATTCAGACCTTCCTGTTATGTCTAAAGCAGCAAAAATGCTGGAAGATTTTGGTATTGAGTATGAAACCAGGGTTATATCTGCGCACAGAGAGCCAGATGTATTTGTAGACTACGCAAGGTCAGCAGAGGAGAGAGGCATAGAAGTAATAATTGCAGGGGCAGGCGGGGCAGCACATCTTCCAGGCATGTGTGCCGCAATATTTAACCTTCCAGTAATTGGTGTGCCAATCCATACAAAAGCACTTGGTGGTGTAGACTCACTCTATTCCATAGTGCAGATGCCATCAGGAATTCCTGTAGCAACTGTTGCAATAGACGGGGCGGCAAATGCTGCAATACTTGCGGCTAAAATGCTCTCTATATCAGATAAGGAACTGCGTGGAAAACTTGCAAAATATAAAGAAGAACTTAAAGGCCAGGTAGCAGCAAAAGACGCAAAACTTGGCAAAGAAGGATATGAAGAATATTTAAAACAGATGTAAAGAGGGCAGTAAAATTATATCTGGCAGATATATTAACTTAGGTTCTTTCTTTAGCAGAATGTATAATAATTCTGCTAAAGGGGGAACTGTATCTGGCAACAGACTTGGCAGTAAGTACAAACCCTATAGCAGTATACTGGTTATTTAGTAATAAGTAACAGATATTTAGGTTTCATTTATGTGTTTTAATACATTATTTAGTTTTTCTTGTACCTGGTTATGGTTTGTGATTGTTTTTGAATTTTTTATATCACCAATAATTGCTATATAATTCATAATAAAATCCCCTTTTCTTAATTATGCAATTTTATTACATAAATGTCAAGTATGCATATTATATGCATATTTTTATTATATGCAGTATTATTGCATATATTTTTGCTTTATATAAATACAGGACAATTATAAATTATCCACTATATATTTAATTTTAGATATATTAGAATTTAGAAAATATATATAAACAATTGTTTTTTGATATACAAAGCCAGGTACGTCTGATATAATGGAAAAAATTATTTTGATTTAGTACAAAATATAATATGGAGGGAAGTATTATGAAACGTTTTGAGAAAGTTTATAGCCAGGGTTCAATTAATGTAATGGAAATATGGGTTGACAAAGAAACAGGTGTGAATTATTTAGCACATACTTGGGGAAATGCTGGTGGATTAACTCCGCTTTTGGATGAAAATGGAGTTCCTGTTATAACAAAAAAAGAAAAATTCTAAACATACAGGAGAAAATTATGCCTTCAGTTGTAAACCCTTTTCCAATAACTATGGAACTTTATGAAACAGATAAAAATATATTACAAGAGTTTATTGAAACAGAGAAAACAGAAGGTATATTTTCAGAGAAATATTTAATTCTGTATAATTTTGCAGATGATTTAATATATTCAAAACAAATACAGCCTGGACTGCTAAAGTATCTGCTGCCATTTTATTTAAAAGCCGCCGGCCAGGCTGTTTTTTATGGAAATAAAATTGCAACAGATATTTATTGTGAATTTAACAGTGCATTATTTTTTAACAAGAGGAATTTTATCAAGGCTGTTGGAGAAAAAGATTATGCATATATAATGCAATATTACATAACACTGGCTATAAAGAAAATGGAAACAGAAAAGAAGAACCAGTGTATAACTGGATGGGTTTCTCTATTTAATACTACAGCAGCACTTAGTAACAATAATATTAAACTGCTATTTAAAAGTATTTTTAATGGCACATTAGAAGTGAAATATTCATTCTTTAAATTTCTTTCAGTCCTTCTTTTTAAAGAAAGTGATAATCTTTTTGCGCCAGATGGGGCAGAGCCATTCTGGGCAAGTTCTGTATGGGATTTTGACAGTGGATGTACAAATAATTTTTTCTGGAATAACAGTATTATAAGTTTTTTTGACAAGGAAATAAACAGATGGCAGGCTGAGGCCTTGTTTAAAGACGTAAATCCATTAGTGTATAACGCACTGGGAAAAGAATTAACAAAACTTTTCAGGCAAGAAATGAAGTATAGTTTTGATAATGGTATTTTTACTGAAAGGAAAAAAGAATATTTAGAAAAGATAAGCTATATATCTGCAAACCAATACTGGGATAAGTAAGATTGTTTGTGGTTTTTTGCTGCATGTTGTTTGTAAATATATTGTATATCTATAACAGTATATGTATCAATTTTAAAATTCAATGTATTACAGATAGATATTAAAAAATATTTTATAAATTTGCTTGACAATGGATTGATAACGCATTATAATGTTAAATGAAATATATAAATGTTTTTTATTGAAAAAGGAGGTATTATTTATGGTTAAAATGATTTTCAAGAAATTTATTTATTTGGCTTTTTCAATTATAGTAGTTATGAAAATGCCAACGTCTGCTTATGCACAAGAAACTGGTATTAGTAAAAATTCACAAGTTGCTATAGTAAAAAATGTTTTAGATGATGGTAGCAACCTTACAGATGACCTTCATACAAGTAGTAATACGACAATTCAAAATGTGTTAGTTAATATTGAAGAACAGTCAGACAGTACTTTGCAAATTACTTCAATAATTGGAAATAGTGAAATTTCTGTTATTGGTGTTCCGGTGGCAAAGTCAGCCAATGGACATGCAATATTTTATAAGACAACAAGTGATAATCCTGATTTTGAAGTTGTAAATATGGAATATGTGGATAATGCTGAAACAAATATGTTTTTTAAGAATTATAAAGATATAAATAATAAAAATAAAATTTTGAAGTTATATTTAAGGGATTTGTCAAGCATTAATCGGGATTATATTATTTTGGAGTGTTTTGATTATAAGGTAAATAATTTTTCTTCAATAGTTTCATTGCTTCCACAGGATACTGTTATGGGAGCTTGGGCAGCAAGAGAGTTTGTCCCTGTTAACTTTGATTGTGAAGATATAGATACATATGCATTTAATGATAATATACAACGTACTTATACTGTGGAATATAATGAACTTGCTTTGCCTCAAACGCATACTATTACATTAGAGTCTTATTGTACATATAGTAATATAAGGATAGGTCAAATGGCAGATATTATTTATAGACTTAAAGTGACTGGAAAAACAATGACTTGTCCTAAAAATCCAAGTCTTAATAGTAAAACAGAAAGTTTTCTTCATGTAAATACTCTTTCATTAAGACAGACTACAGTTCCAAATGCTGCATTTGTATCAACAGCTATTGATGGTTCAGTGTTAAATAAAGGAGGAAGTGCATCATTATCTGCAAGTATTGGTATAAATATGGGTATTCTTGGTGCATCTCTTTCTGTTCCAGTTACTTTTAGTGATAATAGTACTATAGATATAAATAATACTTATAAGGGTTATGTAAATGGAAAGAATGGTGTTTATGTACGTTCTGTTAAAACAAAAATGCAGAGCCAATATAAATTAACTAAAATTGGTCATTATTTTGAAGTGCGTTCAACAATAGCAGATTTTGGTAATGTATCAAAAAGTAATGATTTTCATAAAGCTGCATGGGATATAGGAGTTATAAATGCTGATAATTTATCAACCCAAAATAAAACTATATACCATAATGTTTCTATTGCTATAAAAGGTTAGTCGGTGCTATATTCTTATTATTAAATCAAAACCACCCGTAAAAAGGGTGGTTTGTTCTGTAGTTAAAAATTTCTGATATTGGCAGCGTAAAGGTGCTGTTCTTCACTAATGTCCAGGATGCATTGATTTTGCCAGACTCTAAAAGGGGCATTGTATTACTTGCCACCTTTAAAAGGGTCTTCATATTCTCTTGTACTTAGTTTATCCATTACAATATCATGTTTTTCTTGTTCCTGTATATATTTTTTAATAATTGCTTCATTCATTTAGACCTGCTACACTAACATAATAACCTTCTGGCTGGAAATGACGGTTTCCATATTTATCAGATATCCTTAATGAACTTTTCTCTTTAAGATATCCCACAAAACTTTAAACATTTAATTTTGGTGGAATACCCGCAAGCATATGTATGTAATTTGGCATCAGTTATATAATTCTTAGAAGATGAATGCTTTTATATAATTTCTTTATTATTGGCATCTAAAAATTTATATTGTATATTATAATTATGGATATCTGAAACATCATGGTAATATATCCATGGTATTTCGTTTATTTCTTCAGTTATTGTATATGTTTCATTTCCAATTTCTTTTATAATAATCTGGACTTTGGCTACATCACTATTATTACAAAATAAAATATTTCCATTTTCCCACATTTTTGTATAAATTTGCCATCCTATATTATATAAAGGTATTGTTCTTTTAAATTCGTATTTATTATCTTCAATTATTAAAAATTCTCCTGCATAATAACTATAGTTATATTCGCTGTCCCCACTTAATCCAAGCATAAGTAATTTATCACCAATAGTTATAGTTCCACATTCTTTTATATCTCTTGTATCATTTTCAGTTTCTTTTATAATA
This sequence comes from uncultured Lachnospiraceae bacterium, assembly GCA_910579085.1. Classification (GTDB taxonomy): domain Bacteria; phylum Bacillota; class Clostridia; order Lachnospirales; family Lachnospiraceae; genus Butyribacter. Next base: position 13,574 of record CAJTRU010000054.1, read on the forward strand.
TTTAACATTTCAGCATTGTTGTTGGCTGTATTTTTGCCACAGGCAGTAAACAATAGTGATATTATTAAAGAATATACTAAAATTAATTTGTTTTTCATCTATTTTCCTTTCTCCATTCATTCCTTTAAAAATAAAGTAAACAGTTTTAATGTAGAACTGCATTATCATATTTTTGATTGTAGTTTAACTTAATTTTTCTTAAATTCCAGAAGTTCCAGACCCTCATTGTCATCCAGTACCATTTTAATCATCCATTCATTTACAAATAAAAGAAGTGGGTGGTCTTTCATATCTTTAACAGCTTTTACATTATTCATGCGTTTAAGCTTTGTAACATCTGTGGAAGGGTCCCCTACCCAGCGTATAAAACCATAAGGAAGCGTTTCAAGGCGGATTTCACAGCCATATTCATTTTCAAGGCGGTATTTAAGTACATCAAACTGCAATACGCCAACAACGCCAACAATTATTTCAGACATGCCAGCAGTGTATTCCTGGAATATCTGTATAGCTCCTTCCTGTGCAATCTGGGTTATTCCTTTTACAAACTGCTTGCGTTTCATGGAATTAAGCTGTATGACGCGGCAGAAGTGTTCTGGTGCAAATGTAGGTATCCCCTCATATTCAAACTTCTTGCCAGGAATAGTAACAGTATCACCTATTGAAAATATGCCAGGGTCGAATACACCTATTACGTCACCAGCATATGCTTCAGAAATAACCTGCCTGTCCTGTGCCATTATCTGCTGTGGCTGTGAAAGTTTAAGCCTGCGCCCGCTTTGTACATGGAATACATCAGAAGAGGCATCAAACCTTCCAGAACATACACGTAAAAATGCAATCCTGTCTCTATGGGCTTTGTTCATATTTGCCTGTATTTTAAATACAAATGCTGAAAATGGTTCTTCTACAGGGTCTATAAGCCCCTCGTTTGAAAGACGTGGAAGAGGTGTGGAAGTCATTTCCAGGAAATATTTAAGGAATATCCCTACCCCGAATGTATTTAATGCAGAGCCAAAAAATACAGGTGAGAGTTCTCCTTTACTTACTTTTTCAAGGTCAAGCGGGTCACTTGCACCATCCAGAAGTTCTATTTCCTCCATAAGCTGTGTATATAAATGTTCTGGGACAATATTTTTAAGTTCTGTATCATCGACAGAATAATCAGTTTCAGCAGCAGACTTTGCACCTCCTGTGGCTACAGCCTCAAATGTGCGGACAGTTTTGGCTTTTCTGTCATAAATGCCTTTAAACTCCTTGCCTGAACCAATAGGCCAGTTTACAGGGCATGTGCGTATGCCAAGTACAGTTTCAATATCATCAAGCAGTTCAAAGGAGTCCCTTGCATCCCTGTCCATTTTATTTATAAATGTAAAAATAGGGATATGCCTCATTACACAGACTTTAAAGAGTTTTATAGTCTGTGCTTCAACACCCTTGGAAGCGTCAATAACCATTACAGCAGAGTCTGCTGCCATTAGTGTGCGGTAAGTATCTTCTGAAAAGTCCTGGTGTCCAGGTGTGTCAAGTATGTTTATGCAGAAACCATTATAATTAAACTGCAATACAGAAGAAGTTACAGAGATACCACGTTCTTTTTCAATCTCCATCCAGTCAGATACTGCATATTTAGAATTTGCCTTGCCTTTAACAGAACCAGCAGTATTAATCGCGCCGCCAAAAAGCAGGAATTTTTCAGTAAGGGTTGTTTTACCCGCATCGGGATGTGAAATAATGGCAAAAGTCCTGCGTTTTTCAATTTCTTGTTTAGTATTAATATTTTTAGTATTATTATCAGACATAATTTTCCCGTTCCTTAATGTAATTTCTATTACAGCAAACAGATAGAAGATATTTGCTGTACAGGTATTTTAACATATATATGGTAAATAATTCAATATGCTTTTTTACCGTAACTACGTATGTTTTATAAATTTTCAATTATACCAGAAGCATTGTTATTATGCTTGCCGTCAGAAGGAAACTATTGTTGGAATTGATCCAACTATTGATGCTGCTATAACTCTGCATATTGAATAGTTAAGAAATAACAGGACACAAAACAGGGACTGGGATTTTTGGCTTCCTTATAATACGCTATTGCCCTATACTACTTTATATCAATATTTTTATATTATTTGATTATAACATGCATGTATATAAGCCTCAACTAAATTATAAATACCTGTTTAAATATTTTTTATAAACAGGAACTTCTAATGTTTTTTAAGATGTGCTGTTATCCTTGCAGTCCAATGCAATGCATATTAAAATTTAATCTAGTTGTAAGGAGTATATCTTAACTTCCGATTAAAAAATTAAATTATATATTAGCCATAATATTTTTTAATATTGGATACATTTTTTATAAAAAGTACTTGCATTTTAAAATTTTCTATTGTATATTGTAAATGTGATTAATTGTATTACTGGTATACTAGAAACTAAATAACTAAATTTATATTTATGAAAGGAAGAGAATATGAAGAAAAAATATTAAAAAAATTTTTACAAATACTGGCGTAGCATTAGCTTTAGGAAGTGCTTCAACAGCATATGCAGCTAACACTTTTACCTTTAGTTTTGTAACCAATGTTATAGGTACAACAGAATTTGAGCTTAAGAAAGGCAATACAACATGCGGCAGCAAGGCATATACATATAAGTATGATACAAATTCTTATGCTAGTTTTATTGGGAATTACCGTATTGATTTAGATGGAAATGGTGTTTTTGAACCAGATTATACTGGAACATACCATAAAGCTGATGGATATATGTACACAACAGATTATGAGGACATAAAGAAAAATACATACCCTGTAAATGTTAATACAAATAGTGACCTGGCACCAAGATGTTTACAAATTAGGGGTAATGGAGAAATTATCCAATAACAGTGTTTTATTTAAAATACCTGCTATGCAGGTGACAAATCTTAACGTGGTTATACCAGTTAAGCCTGCCTATGGGATATATGCATGTATTGTTCCAAATAATTTTTGCAGTATCCCGGTTTCTGGTGGATAGAAAGGCATATAATTATAATAATAAAGCAATAACCAGGGAGGGATATAATAGTGGTAATACCTGATGACATTTTATTATCATGTGATAATATTTCAAAAACATATGAAAGCAGCAGTATAAGGACAAGGGTACTAAAACAGGTAAGTATCAGTTTTAAAAGTGGCTCTGTTAATTTAATATATGGAAAAAGCGGCAGTGGGAAAACAACACTTTTAAATATTCTTGCAGGTCTTGATAAAGCATCACAAGGAAATATTTATTATCTTGGGAAAAGGTATGGTTCTATGAATGATTCCCAATTAGCAAAGCTAAGAGGGTTAAACTTCGGGTTTGTATTCCAGGCTTACCATTTAATCCCACGTATAAATATAGAAGAAAATATTTTATGTCCTTCCTATATTAATGGAAAGCAATATGATAAAGAATATTACCAGTTTTTAATAAAAGTTCTTGGAATAGAGAATTTAATAAAGAAGATGCCATATGAACTTTCAGGCGGGGAACAGCAGCGTGTTGCAATAGCAAGGGCAATGTTATTAAAACCAAAAATTATATTTGCAGATGAGCCTACTGGAAATCTTGATACCGGAAATACAGAAATAATTACAAATTTATTTGAAAAACTTAATAAAGAATATAACACAACTTTTATTATTGTTACCCATGAAGAAAACCTGATAGAGCATTGTGGACAGGTAATACGTTTAAAGGATGGTGAGGTTGCCATTGGATAAGAAAAGAACAAAATATATAAAACTAGTCCGTATGCTTATATCTAATGATAAAAAGATATTATTAGTTTCAGTCTTATCATTAATAACCGGGTTTACATTCCTGTTTACAGTTACTTCACTTAGTGGGACTATTATAAGGACGAAACAGGATAATACAGTAAATACATATGGAAAGTTCCTTATGGTACTGCCAGATATTAATAAAAAAGATGAAGAAAATATAAAACTGCAATGCAGCCAGTTTGCATATGAACATTTTGGCATAACTGGAAATATAGAATATGCAGATAAAAAAATAACAACAGGGACTATGGAAGAATATATGGGTGAAAATCTTGGTTTCCAGCTAATTAAAGGAAAATGGCCACATGCTTCAGGACAGATTGTGGTTGAAGAATATCTTTTATATTTATTTGGAATAGAAAATGAAGAATTACCAGTATATGTTTCCCTGCAAAAAGAAGGAAAACCTGTAAAATATGAAATTACAGGTGCTATTTCAAATTATTCGTATCTCTTATCAACATATTATGGCAGAACACATTTAGAAACAAAGGTATATCCTTCTATTATTTGCGGACAAGAAAATAACCAGGATATAAAACAATCTTTAGTTATTATGCAAAAAAAGCTGGATTTTAAAAGAGCGGAAAATGATATAAATTCTCTTTTGTCTAAAATCCAGTTGGATATTATGTGCATTAATGAAAAATTATATGGATATGGGTACAAAGATAATAAAGATATGATATATGCCAGGGTAGTATATCTTTTGCTGCTGGATTTTTTGCTTTTGTTAGAACAAACAGTAATTATAAGAACATTTTTATTACGTAATAAAAAAACACTATTTTTATTTGAAGCACTGGGACTTACACCAAAAGAAAGAAGAAAATTAATATTCTATCTGGTACAGGTGTTTATTTGGCCTTGTTTAATTACGGGATATTTACTGGCAGTATTAACCGGTTATATATATATTAATAAAACTTTTAAGGAATACAGCCAGTTTTATATGCATGAATTACACTATAATGCTCTGGCAGAGGTAATAATTACAGGAATAGTTTTAGCCATTTTATACTTTTTCTATGACAGAATCCGAAAAGAAGCAATTATTATTGGGATTATAAAGGACACTCCAAATAAACAAAAAAAATACAGATTTAAAAAATTAAATTTTAGCATTATAATTATCCAGACAATCTGTATATTAGCTTCATTTAATTTTATAAATAGCTTCCGTGATGAAACCCAGGATATAAATTTTTATTTATGTAGTGAACGTACTACTGTTTCTTATCCATTAAAAGAGTATAATATTGCTGTATATGGAAATAACTTTTTTCCCTTTAATACTTTAGATATATTTAATGGATATAAAGATAAAACCAGTTTATCTATGGAGGCTGAAACAAAACAAAGTACTATTCTGTTAAATAAAGATAATATAGATTCATATTTCAGGCAATATTTAAGACAGGATAATGATAAATTAAGACCAGAAGATGAAGCACTATGGGAACAGGTTTCAAATAAGGCAGGACAGTATACAGCAATACCAGTAAACCAGGTTAAAATAATTGTGCTGCCACAAAAAGACTTCCGTATTTTTTTAAAGAAACATAATATTGATAATCCTGGTTTAGAAAAAAATAAAGAAAAAGCGTGTGTATTAATGTTACCAGATTATACACAAATCCCATCTAATCCATCTGTAAAGGAAAATGGAATAATACAGCTTGGGGGAATCCAAGGAAATGAAAAAACTGCAAAATTTTGTATTGAAAACTTCAAAGTAGCATCGCTTTTAAGCTGTGATAGTGAAGAAAACGGCCATATACAGATAATTATAAGTGAGGAAACTGCCCAAAAAAGTAAAACAGTCTTAGGGTATCATACAATAAATGTTGTAATGAAAAAAGAAACCCCATTATCCATACAAAATGACATTGAACAAAAAGTTTCACTCTTAATGGCATCAGTACAGGGCGGATTATCAGGATCTTCAGGGTTAAGAAACCACCGTAATAAACTAATGGGAAATTATACCGCTGTCCTGGGCAATACAATAGCTTTCTTTTGCATAATTGTTATCTGTATTTATATTATTTTTAGTATCTATATTGACTGGGAAAAGCATAGCTATGAATATGGAATATTACGCAGTTTTGGAATGGGCAGCCAGGCATTGCAGAACAAATTATTTGCCAGGTATAGTAATGGTATTATAATTGCCTGTATATTTAATATATTTTTGGGAAGGTTTGCTTTCACAAATGGATTATTAACAAAAAAACAAATATTAGTTTCAGTTGGAATAACAGTTTTAACAACCGGTATTTGCAGGATTTGGATGTTTTACTGGAAAAAGAAACAATCCATAAGTTCAATGTTAAATAAAAACTAATTTGCTATATGTACCTCACATATTATTTACCTGCTGTGCTATAATACTGTGCTTGTGCATCCCACAGGCTTTTATACAGCCCGCCTTTTGCAACCAGCTTTTCATGGCTTCCCATTTCTGATATATTTCCATTATCAAATACTAATATATTTTCACAGAAACGGCAGCTTGACATCCTGTGTGATATATAGATTGCTGTTTTCTGGCTTGTCATTTCATCAAAACGCCCGTATATTTCAAGTTCTGATGCAGGGTCAAGGGCAGCAGTTGGTTCGTCCATTATAACAACAGGTGCATTCCTGTAGAGTGCCCTTGCAATTGCAATTTTCTGGGCTTCCCCTCCCGAAATTTCCACTCCTTCATCTTCCTGTTTATAAATTACTGTTTCAATTCCTTTTTCCATTGCCTGTACACGTTCTGCCATTCCTGCCTGTCCAAGTACATGTAATACACGTTCTCTGTCATATTGTGTACTTGCTGCAACATTCTGGGCTATTGGAAGTGAAAAAAGCTGGAAGTCCTGGAATACTACACCAAAAATCTGGCGGTATTCATCATAGTCATATTTTCTTATATCAACACCATTAAGCAGTATTTCCCCTTCTGACGGGTCATAAAGCCTTAAAAGCAGCTTTATAAAAGTAGATTTTCCAGAACCGTTTCTGCCAGCTATTGCCATTTTACGCCCAACTTTTATTTTAGCTGTAATATTTTTTAAAACCATTTCTGTATTGTCTGGATAATGGAATGAAACATTTTTAAATTCCAGTTCATAGTCATTATCCAGGCGTTTTTCAACAGGAATAGTCCCCTCGTATTTTTCATTTTCCAGGGATAGGAAAGATATATAATTGCCTATATACTGGCCCATTATATGCAGTTCATTAAATATCCCTGAAATATCTGACAGACTGTTTGAAAGGGCAGCAAGTGTACCAGCATAAAGCACAATACCACCTGTTGAAACAGAGCCATCCGCCGTTTTACCTCCTGTATAAATATAGAATATAAAGAGAAGCAGGTTCATAAGGACTTCTGTTGAAGCAGATAAAAAAAGTTCTTTGGAAACCATCTTTTTTGTTAATTTTATTAAATTGCCTGCTTCCTGCCTTGCACCGTTTAAAATCATATCTCTCATATTGTAAATACGTTCCTGCTTGCCAGTCTTATAATTATACAAGAAATTAAAATATGCACCATACCTCCTGTTGCTTGTAATATTTTCTTCAAACGCATCATAGCGCATCTGGTTTGCTTTTTTGTGTATTAAAAACCGTATAAAAATTGCGGCAGCTGTTATAATTATTACAAAAGGGGAGGTGTGGGAAGAATTAGTAAATTCCATGACACTGTCTTTGTTTACATGGCTTGTAAACAGGCTGGCAAGAATAACGGAAGCGTAGATTATGGAAATAATATGGTAAATTATTCTGCTTATATTATAGCAGTATGAGGTAATGCCACCGTTTGTACGTGAACTTGCTTCTGCTTTTTCAATAAAGTCAAGAGTGCCAGTTTTCTCCAAAATCTGGTAATCAAGGACAAGGCATTTTACAGATATCCTGTTTAAAACAGACTCATCAATTTCCCGGCGTAGTACAATAAGGTATTTATTTATTATGCACCCTAGAAATGAAATAAAAAATGTTAATGTAACCATAAACAGTGCCAGCCTGGTTATTTCCTGTTCTGCTCCTTCTGCATTTCCAGGTATTGCAATGGCATCTGTTATGTAATCCAGTATTTTTGCACCACAAATAATATTTATATATATTGCGGATGCTGAAAGAATTTGTTCCAGTATAGCCAATGGCAGATAAGTTTTTTTAATGCTGGCAATAAGGCGCAGTATTTCAAATGCAGATATATTATTCTGGTTTTGTCTGCTTTTATGCCATCTTTTTTTATTTATTCTGGCTCTATTTACATTGTCCATATGCTTCCTCCATTCCATGCAGGCCTTTTTCTGCACCTTCTTCATAATAATGGCTCTGGATTTTATAAATACTGGCATACCTGCCGTTTTGTTTTAAAAGTTCTGTATGGCTGCCCTCTTCAGCAATCTGCCCGTTTTCCAGGAAAAGTATACGGTCACAAAATCTTGTGCTTGCAAGCCTGTGTGAGATAAATATGCTTGTTTTATTTGTTGTTATATTATTATATTCTTTATATAGTGCATTTTCCGCAATAGGGTCAAGTGCTGCTGTTGGTTCATCCAGTATCATAAGAGGTGCATTTTTGTAGATACATGTAGCAAGCATAAGTTTCTGTGTCTCACCACCTGAAAGATGTAGCCCGTTTTCATCAAATATATTGGAAATATATGTGTCTTCTTTGTCTGGCAGGCTTTTTATTTTATCTGCAAGCCCGGCACGCGAAAGGGCATCCCATAGCCGCTTAAGGTCTGTATGCTCTTTTTCCTGTCCAGATACAATATTTACAATGCGGAATGGCAGAGGTTCTAAATCCTGGAAAACAACACCTGCCAGTTTAAAATATTCATCTATATCATAATCCTCAATATCTGTCCCATTTACTAAAATCCTGCCGCCAGAAGGGTGGTAAAAACCACATAAGAGCTTTACAAGGGTAGTTTTTCCGCTGCCGTTTCCGCCAACAAGTGCAATTTTTTCACCTGGTTTTATTTTAAGGTTTATATGTGATAATATATATTTGCTGCCACTATTGTACCGGAATGAAACATCCTGGAATTCGATTACAGGCGGCTGTTTTAACATACTGTCTGTCACTTTTATGCCTGTACCATGCCTGAAAGTGTCCTGCATGTCAATTACAGTACGGTAATCACTGACTTGTTTACTGGCTTCTGTAATGTGCATAATACTGTCTGTAAATCCAAACATCCATGTTGAAAAATTAGATATAACACCAAGCATCAGTGTAAACCCTGATAGTGTTATATTTCCATGCAGTGCCTTGTCTATAAGTATAAAGTATGCCAGACCGTCACGTATTGCAGTAAAAACTGTATCAGAAGCAACAGGCAGGAAAAAGCGTTTTTCTAATCCTTTCTGCCACTTTTTGCCAGAAGAGGTATAGAACTCCAGTATATTGCTAAATAAAATTTCCATTCTGTACATTCTTATATCTTTGCCACATACAACATCTGAAGTTTTGCTGCGTAACAGGTTTGCTTTTCTATGGATTTCTGAGTCTTCTTCCCGGTGCTTTTCCAGGTATTTATGTGCATATTTGTTTCCAGATATATTAAAAGCAAGCATAACTAACAGCACAAGAAGTATTTTGTAATCTGCCATGATTATTGCCCCGCCAAATAAAAGCAGGCCTGCAAAATTCCTGGCAAGCAGCGGGAGTTCAATTAATATGCGTTCTATTCCATTGTTATTAGAGCTGGTTGCTGCATTTGCAAGACCGTTTAATTTATGGCAGGAATTATTCTCCCTGTTGCAATAGTCAGTTGACAGGCTTTTTTCAATTAATTTTGTAATAAAATAATAACAGCGTACCATAGTCGCTGAATTTAGATAGTAATTTTGTGAAGAAAGCCATATTATACGTGAAAGCATGTATAATAATATAATTCCTCCCATTTTTATAATAAAATCCCTGGCAGTTAATTTGTTTTCAAATATATATACTGCACAGGAAGGAATGGCAACCATAATGCTGTACTGTGCCACATAAGCAATAACTGAAACTGGCAGCAGTATAGGAGTGCTTTTATAGTGCCTTGTCATTTCACGCAATATAAAGCATATATTTGAAATTATGTTATAGTGTTTATGCTTCTGTTTATTATCCATAAAACTATGCCACCTTTCTTTATATAGAAATACCTTTAGTGCAGGATTTTACCAGAGCGTATTTAAAGTATATCAGATAATATTTGCATACCGCAAAAAAGTTCATGGATGTAAAAAAAACGTTCATAAATTGTATAAAAATATAATTTATGAACATTTTAATTATAAATATTATCCAAGGGGCAGCATTATTTCTGTAGCAAATATTCCTGGTTCATTCTGCCTGTTAATATATCCATTATGTTTTTCAACTACTTTATTAATACGCCATAACCCGTTCCCGTGGTTGCCCCGTTTATTTGTAATATATTCCCTGTCCAGTTTACGTACCACTTCATTAGTAGCATTGCTTACAGAGATATATAAATGTTTTTTCTGTACACAAAGGTAGATACGGATAAACCTGTTCTGGTTTTCTTCCATTTTTTCACATGCTTCAATTGCATTATCAATTAAATTGCCAATAATTATACAAAGGTCTACAGGGTTAAATAAAAGTTTGTCTGGAAGTATTGCATCGCATTTAACAGACAATCCTTTATTTCCAGCAAGGGAAAGTTTGCTGTTAAGCATTGCATCCACACTTGTATTGCCAGTTTTATATTTTACCCCGACAGAGTCCAGTTCGTTTTCCATAAGGTTAATATATTCATTAGCTTCTGCATATTCACCTAGTGCCAGGTGTGCACGGATTTTCTGCATATGGTTGTGGTAATCATGCTTCCAGCCACGCATTTCCATATAAACCTGGCTTGTCTGGGCGAGCTGGGAAGCTGTTATTTTGCTTTCATAATCACGCATTTTCTTTTCTGTTTTCTTTGTGTATATAATAAAAAATAAAATAAATAAAACAGCCATTGTGGCGGTAAAAATCCAAGCCATAAAATGCCTCCCTAAAAATAGTATTTTACAAAAGCCTGGTTAAGTGCCTGGTAACAACTGCGGCTGACTGGGCAGCTTGTCTGGCATGAAAAGAAACATTCTGTTTTAGTTATTTTGTCAATATTTTGTATATTGGCAAGTACAGAACGGTTTACCATGCAAAAACAACTGTCATTCCACTGTTCTTTTAACTTTTTCATAGAACCTTTATAACTGTATTCCTGTTTTTTGGTCTTTATATAAATATAATGCCCTTTAACTTGTGCATAAATTATATCAGATTTTTTTAACTTAATATAATCACCAAGGTAATAAAATCCGATATAATCTTCTGGTTTATTGCCAAAATCCAGCTTTTCTTTTTCCATAGAAGATAAAGCTTCCCATAGATTGTGTTTCTGGTAAGGTTTAAGAAGGTAGCGGAACGCACCTGCTATATATCCCTCAAATACATATTCCTTATAACCTGTAATAAAAATAATTACAAGGCTTTTATCATGTTTATGTATATGTCTGGCAAGCTCCATGCCATCCATTTCCTTTAAACCAATATCAAGCAGGAGGCATTGGAATGGCAAAGCTTCTGGATACTTAAATAAAAGTTCCTCTGCACTCTGGAACTGTTCAATATTAACGGGACTTCCTTTTTCGTTATAGTATTGTAAAACTTCATGTTGCAGACATTGGAGCTGTGTGCTGTCATCTTCACAAATACCAATGCGCACTGGTTTATGTGTTGTCTGTTTTAACATAGCCCTGTTCCTTGTAAAATATTTTGCTTTATAATTATATTGCGGCTGAAAAATATTTTAACATAGAAATTATAATATTTCCAGTTATCTTGTGTTGTTTGTGTATGACGGACGCAGGGTTACTGGTGTTCCACTAAATTATTCCATTCCAGGGCACGTTCCCGCTACATCACAATGTCATTAAGTTAAGGAGGCTTATTTGAAAATAGTATAATTACTGGATGGGCTGGCAAATCCAAAGTGTCTTCCATGAACAA
>CAJTRU010000055.1 GCA_910579085.1 uncultured Lachnospiraceae bacterium
CGGAAGCGTGCCCCTGTATGGAATATTCTGGCTCTGGCACAGAAACCGTCCGTCAGCCCAACACCAACAAAAGATAACTGGAAATTTGGTTGATTAACTTTTATTAATGTTGTATAATATACTTGTTGTTTTGTTGCCAGTGCATATGTCCCATATTATGCCAGAGATACAGACAACTGGAAAATAACCGCCGCAGGCTGCTTCTAGTGCTGTGGGGAAAGGAATGGCTATACATGGCACAGAAGAAAATAATTGCATTTATTAATGCAGAGAATGAAGTTCCAGCAAATGTTGGAAATCTTGCTTTAAAATATTCCTGTGAAGGAGCAGATGGTTTATTTATCTATAATTATACAGGTGATGAAAAATCAAGGGAAGAGTTCCTTCTGTCTGCAAGAAAGATTGAAAAGCAGATTGATATACCATTTTTTATTGGCATTTATGTAAACAGGTTTGAGGATGCCAAGAAAGCACTTTATACAGGTGCGTCAAAGCTTGTTATAAGGAAAGCACTTTTGCCTGAAGAAGATGAGATTAATGAGATAATTGCCCGGTTTGGCAAAGACAAACTTGCAATAGAAATTGATATGAAAGCTGATTTTCATAATGCAGTGCAGTTAGACCAGTATTATGATATGGGGATAGGTACAGTTGTACTTAAACATATAGATATTACAGAGGCTTTCAGGGAAGCAGTACTTGGGACAAAGATGCATGTACTGGTAAGGGATGGCTTAATAAGGAATGACCTTGCAGAACTTCTTTCTTTTGAAAGTGCAGAAGCAGTTATTACCAATTATTTTGAAGATAAGGATATTTATAAGGCAAAGCGTGCAGTTAAAAGACAGGGGATAGATGTCCCTCTTTTTGAAAGCCTTATAGATTTTTCAGAATTTAAGCTGTCAGACAATGGCCTGGTTCCTGTGGTTGTACAGGATTACAGGACAAGTGAAGTGCTTATGATGGCTTATATGAATGAAGAGTCATATAATAAAACAATTGAAACTGGCAGGATGACATATTTTAGCCGCAGCAGGCAGGAATTGTGGATAAAAGGTGAAACATCAGGGCATTACCAGTATGTAAAGTCACTTATGCTTGACTGTGATAATGATACAATACTTGCCAGGGTACACCAGGCAGGTGCAGCGTGCCATACAGGCAGTTACAGTTGTTTCTTTAAAAAGCTGGCAGAAAAAGACTATATAGAAACTAATCCTTTAAAAATTCTTGAAGAAGATTATAATATAATAGTAAACAGGAAAAATAACCCTAAAGAGGGTTCATATACAAATTACCTGTTTGACAAGGGAATTGACAAAATCCTTAAAAAATGTGGTGAGGAAGCTTCAGAGATTATTATTGCTGCCAAAAATGAAGGCGGTGAAGAACTGAAGTATGAAATTGCAGATTTTCTCTATCATATGATGGTCCTTATGGCAGAATGTGGGCTTGACTGGGAGGATATTACAAGGGAACTTGCCAACCGGCGTTAAAATAATTTATAATGTTTTGGAATAAAATATATAAGTGCTGGTGTTAAACAGCAGAAAGGCAGGCCAGAATTATGGGTGTAACAGTATTTTTAGCAAAAAGCCTTGCAGATTTATCATTTGGTGGTGCATTTGCATGGTATTTTGTAAAGTTCCTTATTAGCGTTGTAGTTGCATTTGCGGGTATTAAAGCAGGTATTGCACTGCGCAAATCTAAAAATGCCAAAGCAGGTACAGAATTAAAGTAAAATGTGAGGCAGAATATGGAAATAGAGAAAAAATTTCTTATAAAATCCCTGCCGCCTGGTCTTGGGCAGTACAAGAAAAAGGAGATAGAGCAGGGATATCTCTGCCTTTCCCCTGTTGTGCGTATAAGGAAAAGTAACAGCCAGTATATTTTGACTTATAAATCTTTGCCATCTGGAACAGGTGGCGGGGGTTCTGGTGTAAGGGTTAATAATGAGATAGAAGCACCTCTTACCAAAGAGGCATATGAACACCTGTGTGAAAAAACAGACGGTTATATAATTAAAAAGACAAGATATCTTATACCGCTGCCTGACGGCCATACAGGGGAACTTGATATTTTTGGTGGAAATTTAAAAGGCTTGTACTTTATTGAAGTAGAATTTTCAGATGAAGAAGATGCAGCAGGTTTTATCCCTCCAGACTGGTTTGGTGAAAATGTAAGTGATGATAAAAGATATGCAAACAGTTTTTTGTCACAATGTGGCAGCCTGGATGTATTTTTAAATTAATATTCCTTTAAAGAGGAATATAGAGCTTGTGCCTGTGCGCTGCCTGACACAAAGCTGTTTATAAGTAAAAAGCAGCGCAGAAACGGGGATTATTATGTTTAAAATATTAAAAAAGGAATATCTTGCCAATAATATCTGGCTTATGGATATTGAAGCCCCAAGGGTAGCAAAGTCATGTAAACCTGGGCAGTTTGTTATTGTTAAAATGGATGAAAAAGGGGAAAGAATTCCTCTTACAGTATGTGATTATGATGCCACAAAGGGCACTGTTACAATAGTGTTCCAGATTGTTGGCGCTTCTACAAAGAGAATGGCAGAATATGAACCTGGACAGTCATTTATGGATTTTGTGGGCCCGCTGGGATGTGCCTCAGAGCTTACAGAGATGCCAGAAGAAGAATTAAAGAAAGAAAGTATCCTTTTTGTATGTGGCGGTGTAGGTACAGCACCAGTATATCCCCAGGCTAAATGGATGAAGGAACATGGAATTGATGTTGATGTTATAATTGGTGCACGTACAAAGGATATTATTATCCTTGAAAAAGAAATGGAAAAAGTTGCTGCAAACCTTTATATTGCTACAGATGATGGTTCATATGGATTTAAAGGCAATGGCTGTGACCAGATTAATGAGCTTGTAAAGAACCAGGGCAAGAAATATACAAGGGTTGTTGCAATTGGGCCAATGGTTATGATGAAGTTTGTTTCACTTCTTACAAAGGAACTTGGAATACCGGCAATTGTCAGCATGAACCCAATTATGGTTGATGGCACAGGTATGTGTGGTGCCTGCCGCCTGCAGGTTGGTGATGAAATTAAGTTTGCATGTGTTGACGGGCCAGAGTTTGACGGCCATCTTGTTGATTTTGACCAGGCTATGCGCCGCCAGGGAATGTATAAAACAGAAGAAGGCAGGGCAATGCTACGCCTTGAAGAAGGGGACACACATAGCGGCGGATGTGGCAATTGCAACTAACATATACGCTTTTAATACATAATTAATTGTCCATATGGAATGAATACCAGTTATTGCGCAGGTTTTGGCGCAGGAATGGAGGAAATATATTAATGGAAACAGATGTTTTAAAAAGAGTGCCTGTGCGTGAACAAGAACCAAAGGTGCGTGCAGCTAATTTTGAAGAAGTGTGTTTAGGATATAATAAAGAAGAAGCTATGGCAGAAGCGTCACGCTGCCTTAAATGCAAAAACCCGCAGTGTGTTAAGGGATGCCCTGTAAATATAGATATCCCTGCATTTATAAAAGAGGTTGAGGAAGGCAGTTTTGATGAAGCTTTTCATGTAATTAACAAATATTCTGCCCTTCCTGCTGTATGCGGGCGTGTGTGCCCACAGGAAAGCCAGTGTGAAGCAAAGTGTATACGCGGCATTAAAGGTGATGCTGTGTCTATAGGTAAGCTTGAACGCTTTGTTGCTGATACTGCAAGGGAAAATGGCATTAAACCTGTAAAGGCAGAAACAAAGAAAGGGAAAAGTGTTGCAGTTATAGGCTCAGGCCCTGCTGGCCTTACATGTGCAGGAGACCTTGCAAAACTCGGATATGATGTTACAATTTTTGAAGCACTCCATAAAGCTGGAGGAGTTTTATCATATGGAATACCAGAATTCCGTCTTCCAAAAAGCACAGTAGTTGACAGTGAAATTGAAAATGTTAAATCACTTGGTGTTAAGATTGAAACAAATGTGGTAATAGGCAAGGCAGTAACTATTGATGAACTTCTGGGTGAGGAAGGGTTTGACGCTGTGTTTATTGGCTCTGGTGCAGGGCTTCCAAGGTTTATGGGGATACCTGGTGAAAATGCTAATGGTGTATTTTCGGCTAATGAATACCTTACAAGAAGCAATCTTATGAAGGCCTTTGATGACAGCTATGACACACCAGTATGTGCAGGAAAGAAAGTAGCAGTAGTAGGTGGCGGAAATGTAGCAATGGATGCTGCAAGGACTGCCCTGCGCCTTGGTGCAGATGTACATATTGTATACCGCCGTAGTGAAGCAGAGCTTCCTGCAAGGGTTGAAGAGGTACACCATGCTAAGGAAGAAGGCATTATATTTGACCTTCTTACAAACCCTGTTGAAATATTTGAGGATGAACAGGGAAATGTAAAAGGCATGAAATGTATACGTATGGAACTTGGAGAGCCTGACAGTTCAGGACGAAGAAGCCCTGTTGAGATACCAGGGTCAGAGTTTGTGCTGGATGTTGATACAGTTATTATGTCACTGGGCACAAGCCCTAACCCTCTTATTTCTTCAACAACAGAAGGCCTTGAAATTAACAGGAGGAAGTGTATTGTTGCAGAGGAGTCAGATGGAAGCACATCAAAAGCAGCAGTTTATGCTGGTGGTGATGCAGTAACAGGTGCTGCAACAGTTATACTTGCAATGGGGGCAGGAAAAGCAGCAGCTAAAGGAATAGATGAGTTCCTTAGCAAATAAAAATAATTTTATGTAAGATATAGAAAGCCTTTCTTGTGCTGTATTTTATAACAGCACAGGAGGCTTTTTTTACTTTATAGGAAATTCCGCCGTTTTGTGGCATAAAGAACAACGTATGTTCATCGAACATACGTTAGATAGATATGTCTTTAAGGGACACAAAACAGACGGTCAGGGATTTAGAAGATATAAAAACCTTCCTCTCCAAAATCGTCGTCAAATGGGTCATCTTCATTTAAGAAATAATCCATATCAAGAAGGTCATCCTCGCTCATGCGGCGAATGTCCCCGGATGTCATGCCTTCGGGTGGATTATCTATATATTTTTTGCGTAGTTTCTCTGTGTTTGGGTTCATAAGTACAGCCTCCTTTGAAAGGAGTATACTACAGAAATGGGAATTAAGAAAGTCATGCAGAAGACCTTTTTCCACGAGAACGGGACATGACTTTCTCATACAATTCTTCCAGAGAAACGCGCTTGTGGTTGAAATAGAGTTCTAAAAACAGCATAGTTGTGCCACATTCACATTTCAGCGGGTCATAGCCAAAAGCAGAGAGAATGGCCGTGCGCCACTGGTTAAAGCTTCTGAAAATGCGGTGTTTTTCACGGGAAATGGTTCTATAAAGTTTTTTATCAATCTCCCGGTGGCGTGCATAAATGCCGCCATAGCGGATCATTTTGAAATGCTTTTCCGGGATATGGCGGATCAGGCGCTCTATGAACTCCATGACAGGAAGGGTCTCTTCCACATAGGCGTCATCTTCGTGGCGGTTGTAGTGAAAGGTGACAAAGTCACCATCATAGCTGTCAATCCGGGATGTGGCGGTAACAGGCCGCCCCAGATAGCGTCCAATGTATTTTATGGCAGTTTTTGGGTCACATTTATTAGGCTTAGCATAGACATAGAAACCGTCTTTGTGATCCCGGTAACAGCGTGACTTAGCCTTTTTGAAAGAAGGACCGGTTTTGGAGTCCATTTCGTTGAGCAGGGCAGTGCGGAAAGCATTGCGGAGATAGGTATAGTTGAAGTGTCTGGTATTGCGCCAGAAACCATTATCGCTGTAACCACCCTCAGAAATAAGGCAGTGTATATGGGGGTTCCATTTTAAGTCCCTGCCAAAGGTATGGAGGACCAGGATAAAACCGGGAGTAAAGTTCATGGACTTATTCTGCTTAAAAAACATGCGAGAAACAACATTGTTTACGGCATGAAAAAGGCAGTCGGGGAGGGAACGGTCATTGAGGAAAAAATCCCGGAGCTGCTCATCGATTGTAAAAACGCAGTGGCGATGACGGACATTTACCAGTTTAAAGGACATACTGGTAGTGCGTTCCATAGCATATTTATTGCCGCAGGTGGGGCAGAAACGGCTTTTACAGCGGAAAGGGACAAACTTAAGCTTTCCGCAGTGGGGACAGCCATACATGGCACCACCAAAGGAGGGATCGCCGCAGTTGATCATTTTTTCAACATTTTCGATGACAGAGTCACGGGGATGAAGAAGATAAAGCATTTCTTCATAATGGTCTCTAAAAATATCTTGTAGTATGCTCATGAGATTATTATGCAGGAAAACAGCAAAAAAAGAAACCCCTAATTCCCCTCATGAATGAGGGGCTAGGGGAGTTGAAGTGTCGAAGACACTTTTTTATTTTGCTCAGGTAAACCATAAATATCATATAGTGTCCACATATGGCATTAATAGAAGACCTGTCTGGTAAAATAAAAATATTATACAGTTATTGTATATAAAATAATAAAGAGATTACCAGATATACAGTTATAAAGTGCTTTAAACAATGTAAATATGGGTGCTGGGAGTTTTTTTTATTATAAATATTGTGCATATTGTATATTTTTAAAAGCAGTTAAAGTATTATTGCACAAAGCAGGTGGCAAAAAATTACAAAAACCAACAAGAAATTTGTGATATATGATATCTTGTAATGTTTTTTTTATATAACCATAACATTGTGCTGTATATGCATATTTGGTAAGATATCTATAGAAAATCTCCTTGTGGTGCAGAACAAAATAAATTGTGTTATTATGAAATTTCCCCAAAGAATCTATACGTTTTCTTTATAAGCATAAAGAAACAGTTATACTTTTCCCTAATTTATACTTAGAACGTAAAAATGTTTGTACTTTTTATTTACCTTTAAAAGTCATATTTAACGCAGGGAGGTTTTCTATAAAAACTGGAGTGCCAGATAAAAAGTGGTCTGGCACTCTGGTCTTGTATATGAAACAAATAGCCTGTGAATGTACATTAAAGCTGGCAGGCTTGTTAAAAACATTAAGAAAGAGAGGATAGAGGATGGACAGCAGGTATACTTACCAGGAATTTAAACATTTACTGGCAGAGGAAGTGAAAAAGAATTTTAATAATAATACAGATATAAAAGTGCATACAATTATTAAGAATAATTCACTTGAACTTGAAGGTATGATAATTGTAGAAGAGGGCAGGAATGTTTCACCTAATTTTTATCTGCAATTTTATTATGAAGATTATTTAAAGGGAACAGATATTGGGGATATTGCAAAAGGCATGGCAGAAAAATACCATAAAATGCAAAATAATGAGTTTGGAAGTTTTAGTATGGATATTAGTAATTGTATAGATAAAATAGTATGCCGTCTTGTTTCATATGAAAGGAACAGCAGGCTTTTAGAAGAAATACCATATATACCATTCCTTGACATGGCAATTATATTTTACTGCCTTGTAACAGAAAATGAAAACGGAATTGGTTCTGTACGTATATCCAATTCAATAATGGAAAACTGGTGCATGACAGTAAAAACACTTTATACAGTTGCAATACATAATACAGAAAGGCTGTTTCCTAAAATATTCTGTCCATTAAAACTAATGCTGGAAAGTATATTAAATAGCGAGGGTAAGGATGTGCCAGAGGTAATTGGAGGTATAGAAACCAGTTATTATAATGAAGCAGAAGCTCCATTTATACTTACAAACAATAAAGGGATAAACGGTTCAGCAGCAATACTTTATCCAGAATGTCTTAAAGATATAGGCAAAATAACAGAAACAGGCATGTATATAATACCAAGCAGTATACATGAACTGCTTATAATACCTGATGATGGGCAGATGTCACCAGACGGGCTCAAAGAAATGGTAAAAGAAGTCAATACAAGCTGTGTAGCACCAGATGAGGTGCTGTCTGATATGGTTTACTATTATTCAGTAGAAAAAAATATAATTGAAATCTGTAATTAATCTATATAAAATTTTTTATCTTAAATATGAAAAATTCTTATGTCTATATTAAACTATTTTTAATAGACTTTATATTCCCAGGATGTTACAATATTATAAAGTAGCTGGTTCATAAAATTATATAAAACAGGAGGTATTTTATGACAGATGGTGAAAAGCTGGATTTAATTATCAATAAACTTGGCGTGTTAGAGGATGGGTTTGGTAAATTAGAGAAGAGATTTGATGTATTAGAGAACAGGTTTGATGCATTAGAAAACAGGTTTGATACATTAGAAAACAGGCTTTATGCATTAGAAAAGAGATTTGATGTATTAGAAAACAGGTTTGATGCATTAGAAAAGAGATTTGATGCATTAGAAATAAGGATTGATACAATAGAGAACAGGCTTGATATACTGGAGAACAGAATGGATGCATTAGAGTCAGATTTAAAGGATATTAAATTTACTATTGAAAATGAAGTACGGGCAAATTTACAGGCAGTGGCAGAAGGGCATCTTGATTTATCAAGGAATTTGCATGATGCTATAAAGCCAGGTAATGAAATTGAAATGCTAATTGTAAAAGTCAGGATGCTTGAAACAGATGTAAGAAGATTAAAGGAAAAAATCTCATAAATATTAGTTACATAATATAAACTACAAAATAATAAATAAAAATACAATTTAAACATATATATAAGATTAAATGTAAATATATAATAATAACCCTTACAGAAAACTGATAAGGGTTATTGGTTTTTCCAAGATATATACAGTGGCGTTTCTTTTGCAACATTAAATATATGGCTTAAAGTACCCCTTTTACTAGACACTGCTGCCATCTGGCACATAAAACCTGGCATTATAAACCAGTAAAACACTGGACAGCAGGATAACTGCAGATTACCTGTGGCGGGATTAGCCTGCAGGACACTTCCTTATGTCTGGATAAAATGCTACATAATATAAAAGCAAAATAAACACTATAACTGGAAATTATAAGATTGAAGTATCAAGCATTTTATTTTCTACATTAAGAATACTAATAAATATACAAATAAAACGAACATATGTACTTGAAATAGAGTGCAATTCGTGGTATGCTGTTTACATAAATTATGAAAGGATATTACAGAAAAGATGGCAGCGCATAAAGAAGTAATGAAATATATTAAAATCAGGAAAGCATATGAACATAACCTTAAAGGCATAGACATTGATATACCAAGGGACAGTTTTGTTGTATTTACGGGGCTTAGCGGCTCTGGCAAGTCTTCCCTTGCTTTTGATACAATATATGCAGAGGGGCAGAGAAGGTATATGGAGTCTTTGTCTTCTTATGCAAGACAGTTCCTTGGGCTTATGGAGAAGCCAAATGTTGAGAGTATTGAGGGGCTTCCGCCAGCTATTTCTATTGACCAGAAGTCTACTAACAGAAACCCCCGGTCAACTGTTGGGACTGTAACAGAGATTTATGATTATTTCAGGCTGCTTTATGCAAGGGCAGGAATACCACATTGCCCGAAGTGTGGCAAGGAAATTAAAAGGCAGACTATTGACCAGGTGGTAGATGAAATCATGTCATTTCCTGTAAATACAAAGATACAGCTTTTAGCACCAGTTGTAAGGGGACGGAAAGGACAACATGCCAAAGTATTTGAAAGTGCAAGGAAAAGCGGATATATAAGGGTTGTTGTAGATGGCAATATATATGAGCTTTCAGAAGAAATTAACCTTGATAAAAATAAAAAACATAATATAGAAATTATGGTGGACAGGCTTATTGTAAGGGAAGGCATAGAAAGAAGGCTTACGGATTCAATAGAAAGTGTAATGCGTCTGTCAGATGGCCTGCTGGCAGTTGATATTCCTGGCGGGGAAAGGGTTAATTTCAGCCAGAGCTTCTCATGTGCGGACTGTGGCATAAGTATTGATGAAATAGAACCAAGGATATTTTCGTTTAATAATCCTTTTGGTGCTTGTGAGGTGTGTAATGGTATTGGCTATAAAATGGAGTTTGATGAGGAACTTATACTGCCTGATAAGTCATTAAGCCTTGCAGAAGGGGCAATTGTTATAAGCGGATGGCAGTCTGTTCCAGATAAGGGCAGTTTTTCGAGATGCCTTCTTGATGCACTTGCAAAAGAATATAATTTCAGCCTGGACACGCCATATTGTGAGCTTCCAGAGGAGATACAGAATATAATAATGCACGGTACAGATGGCAGGGAAGTAAAAGTACATTATAAAGGGCAGCGTGGTGAAGGCGTTTATGATGTTGCATTTGAAGGTGTTATTAAAAATGTAGAGCGCAGGTACAGGGAAACAAGTTCTGATGTTTCAAAGAGGGAATATGAAACATTTATGCGTATAACGCCTTGTAAAGCATGTGGCGGCAAAAGACTTAAAAAGGAAGCGCTTGCTGTTACAATAGCAGATAAAAATATTGCTGAAATTACTAATATGCCAATACGTACCCTTATGGATTTCCTTGAAACCCTTAAACTTAGTGAGAAGCAGCTTAAAATAGGCAAAGCGGTGCTTAAGGAGATACGTTCCAGGGTAAGGTTTCTTGTGGATGTCGGGCTTGATTACCTTTCACTGGCACGTTATACAGGAAGCCTGTCAGGTGGCGAAGCACAGCGCATACGCCTTGCTACACAGATTGGTTCAGGGCTTGTAGGTGTTGCTTATATACTTGATGAACCAAGCATAGGGCTTCACCAGCGTGATAATGACAAGCTTTTACAGACACTTAATAAGCTAAAAGACCTTGGAAATACGCTTATAGTTGTGGAACATGACGAAGATACTATGTTTGCGGCTGACTATATAGTTGATATAGGGCCAGGTGCAGGTGAACATGGCGGACAAGTTGTGGCACAGGGTACAGCACAGGAGATAATTGATACACCTGGTTCAGTGACTGGCGATTACCTAGGAGGCAGGAAGAAAATCCCTGTGCCAGTTTCAAGAAGAGAACCAAAGGGATGGATTACTGTAAAAGGTGCAAAAGAGAATAACCTTAAAAATATTAACGTATCATTTCCTACAGGCATAATGACTTGTGTTACAGGGGTGTCTGGCTCTGGAAAGAGTTCACTTGTAAATGAGATATTATATAAATACCTTGCCAAAAACCTTAACCATGCAAGATGCATACCAGGTTTATGCAGAAGTATTGAAGGTATAGAAAACCTTGATAAAGTTATTAATATTGACCAGTCACCTATAGGCAGGACACCGCGTTCAAATCCTGCAACATATACAGGTGTATTTGATATGATAAGGGATATATTCGCATCTACATCCGATGCCAAAATGAAAGGTTATAAAAAGGGCAGGTTCAGTTTTAATGTTAAGGGCGGGAGATGTGAAGCATGTAGTGGTGATGGCATAATTAAAATAGAGATGAATTTCCTGCCAGATGTTTATGTACCTTGTGAGGTATGCGGGGGCAAAAGGTATAACAGGGAAACCCTGGATGTAAAGTATAAGGGTAAAAGCATATATGATGTTCTGGATATGACAGTTGAAGAAGCACGTGTATTCTTTGAAAATATACCAAGTATACGCAATAAAATGGATACACTTTATGATGTAGGGCTTTCATATATAAAGCTTGGACAGCCGTCTACAACACTGTCAGGTGGCGAAGCACAGCGTGTAAAACTTGCTACAGAGCTTAGCAGGAGAAGCACAGGAAAGACAGTCTATATACTTGACGAGCCAACAACAGGGCTGCATTTCGCAGATGTGCACAAACTTGTAGATATTTTAAGCAGGCTTGCAGAAACTGGCAATACAGTAATTGTAATAGAGCATAACCTTGATGTAATTAAAACTGCTGATTATATTATTGATATGGGGCCTGAGGGCGGAGAGAACGGAGGCACGCTTCTTACATCAGGCACACCCGAGGATGTAGCAGAAGTAAAGGAGTCCTATACAGGGCACTATATAAAGAAAATGCTTGGAAGGTGATGGTATGGCAGGAAGCCAGAATACTTTTTTTGCTATGATGTCACGTATGAAATATATTGAAAGATGGGCACTTATGAGAAATTCCGCAAGGGAGAATATAAGTGAACACTCCCTGGAAGTGGCAATAATAGCACATGCACTTGCGGTTATTGGAAATACCAGGCTTGGAAAGAACTATAACCCCGAACATATTGCAATGCTTGGGGTTTACCATGACTGCACAGAGATAATTACAGGCGATATGCCGACCCCTGTAAAATATAATAATGAAGTAATCCGTATGGCTTATAAGGAGATTGAGGCAGAAGCTGCTTTACGTATAATTAATATGCTGCCAGCAGATATGCAGGAATATTATAAATGTTATTTTGGCGGTGAGGAAGACAGTGAAGCATTGAAACTTGTAAAAGCAGCAGATAAACTGTCTGCACTTGTTAAGTGTATTGAAGAAGAAAAAGCAGGCAATAAGGAATTTGTGTGTGCAAAAGCTTCTGTTATTGCAGCAATAGAGGAGATGGAGTGCAGGGAGGCAGGAATATTCTGCCAGGAATTCCTTGGGGCATATGGAAAGACACTTGATGAACTTTAAATAGACCGGGTATGGGATAATTTGCTGTTATCCTGTGTTTTGTGGATAACGGACGGTTTCATTGCCAGAACCAGCAATATTAAATACAAGGGTACGCTTCCGCTACATTAAGCCACGCAGCGGCACATAAAGCCAGATATTTAATGCTCCAGAATAAACAGACGTTTATTCTATAACATTAAATATCCAGCTTAAATGCCGGCGGGCTTAAAGTACCCTTGTATTTAATATTGCTGGCATCTGGCACATAAAACCTGGCATAATAAACCAGTAAAACACTGGACAGCAGGATAACTGCAGATTATATGTGGCAGGATTATTCTGCTATACACTTACAGACGTCTGAATACCGGCTATCTGAATAAAATACCACACAACATAATTTTCTGTTATCCTGCCCAGCCTTCTTGTTTATGTTTTTTCTGGAATTTTGCCAGCAGGCAGCAGGTTTCCGATGTTCTCCCTGATATTATTACATGACAGTGGCACTCCAGCCCCGTTGGTACTTAGAGCCTGTTTTCCAGGGCTCTTATGTACCATTTACGTGGGCTGTTGTAGCGAAAGCGTGCCCTGTTCATGTAATAATACCAGGGGAACATGGAAGCCCTGCTGCCGTCATAAACATAGGATAACAGCAAATTACCCTGCATACAGTTTGTTGTACAGGAATTTATGAAATGGATGTGTTAAGGGATTTCTAAGGAAATGCCCCTGCCATAGTGTGTGATTATCTTTACATTGCAGCCAGATAGCTTCTGGCGCAGTTGTTTTATTACAGTGTCAATAATACGTATATTGCCATTAAAGCTGTTTCCCCACACTTCTGTAAGTATAATATCTTTAGATACAGGAATACCCTTGTTACAGGCAAGTATATATAAAACTTCGCGTTCACGTTTTGTCAGGCTTACCATATGCCCGTCTGTAAAAATATCTTTTGAAGCCATGTCATAGTATATATTATTCTGTGCCAGGCTGGAAAGTTTGTTGCGTATTCTCTGTGCAACTGCTTTAACAGGTGCTGTCTTTAGCTGGTAATCAAAACATCCTAGCCTTAAGGCAGCAAGTTCATCATCAGCAGAATAATTTCCAGCTATTGCAAGCACAGGAGGCATTTTCCTGATAGTATGCAAATCCAGGCTGTCTGGCCCATATTCCATAAAATCCAGGAATTCTTCAACAGGGCAGACTATAACGCCTGTAGTAAGAAATGGGAATATACTGCCGTTAATAACAGCATCACCAGTGCTGTCAGCATATGTTATAAATATGTTTTCATCTGTAAATTCTTTTTTTAATCCTGCGTTCCATAATAAATCATGGCCGCATAATACGATGGAACTGTCCATATATTTTCTCTTTCTTTGGAAGTGGTATATAATCACCTTTTGAAACTGCTGCAATATTCCCGCTTTCTTCTATTTTGCCAGCCATACGTAAAACATCATCACCACTACAGTTTTTTATGGTGTACCTTTTATTATAAACGTTAAAATATCCTTTTATTTCATCAGTTGCAAGGCTTGCAAATACTTCATTAACACCAGCAGCAAAAGACTTTTTCCTGCCATCTGCCAGGGCGTTTTCAAGTGCAGGGTCTGCTGTAAGAAGTACGCTTGGAAGCATCAGGCGTATTATTGCCATAAGGTAAAGGGTCATATCACCATTGCCGCTTCTTTCTTTTTCATAACGTGTATGCATAACAGGCAGGAATGGTGTGATATGTACAATCTGCGGGTCAAGTGCTTTTAGGAACATAAGGTCTTCCACAACATCTGCAACGCCCTGGAATGGTGTGCCTGTCATAAAACCGCTTCCTGTCTGGTAGCCAGTTTCCTTAAGCTCCCAGAGTGCCTGTTTTCTTTTAAGAAGCGACATCTCAGGCGGGTGTACTTTTTTAAAATGGGCATCACTGGCAGTTTCATGCCATAAAATATATCTTGAAGCACCAGCTTCAAACCATTGCCTGTAAATGGATGGCTGTCTTTCACCAAGGCATAATTCCACAGCACATTCTGGATAAACTGATTTAATCATTGAAATAATCTGTGCAATTTTGTCACCAGTAAAATAATAATCATCACCACCCATAAGCACAAATGTCCTTATGCCTTTGTTGTAGCCTTCATTACAGAATTTCATAATATCATTTTCATCAAGCCGGAATCTTGTAATAAACTGGTTATCCCTGCGCAGCCCGCAATAATAACAGTTATTCCTGCAATAATTGCTGATTTCAATAGTACCACGTATAAATATATTGTTGCCATAGTATTTTTGTTTGGTTTCAAGTGCTTTCTGGAAAATATAATTTGTAGTTTCTGTATTCCTGTATCTTAGAAGTTCTGCCATTTCATAGCCAGGCAGAGTATTGTCTGCTGCAAGTTTATCCACAAGTTCTGTCCTGCATGTACCCATATCTATACCCCCGCCTTTCTTCATCCTGACTGCATCTATTAATGAAGAAGGTCTTGCATTTATTAGTGTCCGGACTAATAGTTCATGTTTATTATTATACTGCAATTAATAAATACCGGCAAGCAGTATTGTAATAAAAACAAAATGTGCAAACTATGTATTTTCAGACACTTTTGAGGAGGTATTTGCAGGAAAATAAAATGTTTAACGTAGCATAAATGGTGGATGGTGCGGTTTTATAATGAAGAATGACATATATACATGCACATAAGGTAGTTGACAATACTATATGAAAGAGATAGTATTAATAATACAAAAAGACAAGCTTAACTTGGAGCTGGTTGTTCAGGAGGTAATATTTATATGGATGATATAGGGGAATGTGGTATTACCACAGATTTGGCAGGACAGATAAACTGCCATTTTATATTTAATGCATTAAATACTTTAAAATATTCAGTAATTATGGGTAAACCTGATGCATGCTGCCTTATTGATGATATTGCTGCTTATATGCAGTACCGTATAAGGGCTGTATGTGGTTTTGAAATGGTTTTACTTGATGAAGAGATACGGAATATGAAATCTTATATTAATTTGGAGCAGGCAAGATTTTCTTATGTACATGCAGAATACAATTTAGAGGATACAGATTTTACGCTTCCATCCATGAGCGTTATTTTTTTAGTCGAAAATGCTATACATCATGGCCTGCTGGCTAAAGGGGATGGTGGTAAAGTACAAATAAAAAGTTACAAGGACAATATGTTCTATTATGCTGAGGTATGTGACAATGGTACTGGAATAGAAAAATTCAATGGTAAATATCCTAAAAGCAGCAATAATGGTATTGGAAACCTTGCTGCCCTTGCAATGCGTATTGAGAGCATGGCAGGAGGCAGCCTTTTAGTGGAAAGCGTGCCAGGGGAAGGGACAAGGGCAGTAATAAAAATTCCTGTATAAGTTGATTGGAGGGGCAGGCATGAAAACTATAGTTGTTGATGATGAAAAAGCAGCAATAGAGGTATTTAAGTATGAGGCATCAGGAATAGATGAAATTGACATTGAAGGTGTTTTTTATAATGGATGTGATGCGCTGGATTATGATGGAATAAGGAATATTGACCTGGCGGTCCTTGATATAGGACTTAGCGGGCAGGGTATGGATGGATTAGAACTTGGCAGTGAAATAAAGAAAAAGAATTCAAATATTATGCTTATATACATAACAGGTGATGAAAAATATGCAATGGAAGCTATTAAACACAATGCGGCAGGATATATTGTAAAGCCGTATTCATCAGAGAGGCTAAGATATGCAGTTGAAACAGCAAGGCTTTTGTCAAAAAGGAATAAGAAAAGGGTTGTAGCAAGGACATTTGGCTATTTTGATTTATTTGTGGATGAAAAGCCAGTAATGTTTAAAAGTGCCAAAGCAAAAGAACTGCTTGCAATGTTAGTTGACAGGCATGGCGGGACAGTTACAACAGACCAGATTATTGGCACTTTATGGGAGGACAGGCCGAATGATGTTTCAACACAGAACCTTTGCTGCAAAATATGTAAAACTTTACAAAAAGAATTAAATGATAATGGAATTGGTGACATGCTTATAACGGCAAGAGGCGTACGAAGCCTTGATATCAATAAATTTGAGTGTGATTTATATAAACTGCTGGATGGCAATAAAAATGTGGCAGACAGGTATATTGGGGAGTATATGATGGAATATAGCTGGGCTGAAAACAGGGCTGCACTTTTAGAAAGATATCTTTCAACAAAATAACCGGTTAAATTTATGCAATTCCATTCCAATTCAACTTTTTTTCATCTATGGCACAACTTATCCAGGGTGTTTGGAGATTTGAGTGGATTTCCTGCCAGTATGAAGGTTTATAATGTAGAAATGTAATATAAATTGCAAGTTACATTAAAAAAGCCATAGAAAAAGGCAGAAAGAGAGGAAAAAATGGAAAATATTGATTTGCATGTTGTGATAGCAGATAGTAACGTACAAGACCGTGAAAGCAAAAAAAGGATTATGGAAGGCATGGGGATGAAAGTGGTTCTCTCAACAGGCGATGGGAGCAAAGCACTTGAAACAATTAAACAAAAGAAAATAGATGTTGTCGTTATGGACATGATTCTTCCTGGCGTTGATGGGATTGGGATACTGGAGGAGGTAAACAACAGCAATCAGAAGAACCGGCCTATATTTATTGTGGAAACAGCTTTACGTAAAGAAAATTTAGTAGAACAGGCAATACAGAGTGGTGCTGATTATTATATGATGAAACCAGTATCAGGGCAGATGCTTATTAAGCGTATGTACCAGATGGTAGAGAACAAGTATGGCCTGGCGGCTTCTGTAAAAACAGAGGATTACTCTGGGAATACAGGTGCTGAAGTTAAAGAACAAGCTAAGAAAAATATTACTAAAAAAGGGTATACATATTCAGGAGACCTTGAAATGGATATTACAAATATACTTTTAGAGATAGGTATTCCTGCACATATAAAGGGTTACCAGTATATACGTGAAGGGATTATTATGGCATTTTACGACAGAAATATGCTGCATTATATTACAAAATTTTTATATCCAGCAATAGCTAAAAAGTATAAAACTACATCAAGCAGCGTGGAACGTACAATACGCCATGCCATAGAAGTTGCATGGAGAAGAGGGAATTTAGAAACATTAGAAGAAGTATTTGGAAATACAATATGCGCTGGCAGGGGCAAACCGACAAATTCAGAATTTATGGCACTGCTTACTGATAAACTGCGTCTGGAATACAGGCAGAACCCAGCGTCATAACTAATATGGAAAGTGCCAGGGAATATATAATCCTGGCACATAATTTATGCCATAAAGGCAGTCTTTCCTTAGTAGTGTAATTGTTTTATTAAAGAAATCTGGTGCAAAAAATTTATAATAGTTTACATATATTTTATGTACAAATTAATAATATGGATATAAAATAATAAAGCCAGGCTATAATTAAGAGCAGTCTGGCTTAGTTTTGGTGTAATAACCAGGTACAGTTTTATAAAATAATTATGTAAATATGGAATGAGGGAAGGCAATGGGAAAAGTAATAGGAATAGATTTAGGCACTACTAACAGTTGTGCTGCGGTTCTGGAAGCTGGAACCCCTGTTATAATTGCAAGTGCAGAGGGCGGCAGGACAACGCCGTCTGTAGTTGCATTTACTGACAATGGTGAGCGGCTTGCAGGAGACCTTGCAAAAAGGCAGGCGGCAGTTAATGCTGACAGGACAGTTTACTCTATTAAAAGGCAGATGGGCAATGACTACCATGTTAATATTAATGGCAGGAAATATTCGCCACAGGAAATATCAGCTATTATATTACAGAAGCTTAAAAAGGATGCGGAAGCTTACCTTGGAGAAAGTGTAACAGATGCAGTTATTACTGTGCCTGCATATTTTAATGATGCACAGAGACAGGCAACAAGGGATGCAGGCAGGATTGCAGGGTTAAATGTCAGAAGGATTATAAATGAGCCTACATCAGCAGCGCTTGCATATGGGCTTGACCACGGGGAGAACCAGAAAATCCTTGTTTATGACCTTGGCGGCGGCACATTTGATGTATCAGTAATAGAAATAGGTGACAAGCTTATAGAAGTGCTTGCAACATCAGGTGATAACCATCTTGGTGGTGATGATTTTGATGAGCGTATAGTACAGTACCTTGTTAAAGAATTTAAAAAGACAGAAAAAGCCAGGATTGAGAAAGATTCTGTTGCAATGGAGCGTGTGCGTGAGGCAGCAGAAAAAGCTAAGAAAGAGCTTTCACAACTAACAGAAACTAATATAAACCTGCCATTTCTCTGGAATGGCAAAGGCGGCCCTAAACATATGGATATAAATATAACGAGGGCTGTTTTTGAAAGTATTACCAGTGACCTGGTAAAAAGGACGGAGCAGCCTGTATTAGATGCACTTGGACAGGCAGGCATAAGTGCATCTGCCCTTGACAAAGTTATCCTTGTAGGCGGTTCTACAAGAATTCCTGCTGTACAGGCTATGGTAAGGAATATTACAGGAAAAGAACCATGCCATAACTTAAACCCTGATGAATGTGTAGCAGCAGGGGCATGTATACAGGGCAGCAAATTCAGTAATGAAATAATGGCAGGTGCGGCAGGTGATATAATACTTATGGACGTTACACCGCTTTCACTTTCAATAGAAACAATAGGCGGTGTTGCAACAAAACTTATAGGCAGGAACACACCAATCCCTACAAGGCAGAGCCAGATATTTACAACAGCAGGCAACTTCCAGACTTCTGTTGATATAAAAGTGTTCCAGGGTGAAAGGAAATTTACAAGGGATAACAAACTGCTTGGAAATTTCAGGCTTACAGGTATAAAACGGGCACTTGCAGGAGTGCCACAGATAGAAGTCAGCTTTGATATTGATGCCAATGGCATTGTAAATGTATCTGCAAAAGACCTTGGAACAGGAAAACAACAGCAGATTACAATTACTTCAAGTTCAAACCTTACAGAAGAAGAAATTGCAAGGGCTGAAATGGAGGCAAAAATGTATGAGTCGGAAGATGCAGCACGCAGGGAGGCAATAGATATAAGGAATAATGCTGAGGCTTACCTGTATAAAATAGAACAGGCATACCATGATATGGGCAAAAAGCTTGACAGAAGCGTGCGTTCTGCACTTAAGGCAGATATCTCTGAACTTAAAAAACGTATAGTAAAAGCAAAGCCGGAAAAAATAACACCAGTACAGGCAGGGGAGATAAGGCAGGCCTGTGATAAACTGGAGCAGACAGCAGGAATGGCAGGGATTAATATACCAGGGGGTCTTTAAAGGAGTAACAGAATTGGGAGGTAAATTTGGCTTACAAGATTTTGGTTGCAGAGGATGACATAGGGTTAAACCAGGGCATACGCCTGGCTCTGCAAAGGGAAGAATTTATATTTGATATGGCATATACATTAAAGGAAACACGGGAGAAGTGGCGGAAAGAAAACCCTGATATGGTTATACTGGATGTTAATTTTCCAGATGGCAATGGTTTTGATTTCCTGTGTATGCTGCGCCAGTCTTCTGATATCCCTGTAATAGTGGTTACTGCAAATGATATGGAAACAGATGAGGTCACAGGACTTACACTTGGTGCGGATGATTATATTACAAAGCCTTTCAGCCTTATGGCACTGCGTATACGGGTAGAAAATATATGGAAGCGTACAAGGAACAATAAAATACAGATTTATGAAGAAGCAGGCTATATGTTTGATTTTGGCCATCTGGACTTTAAAGTAAACGGGCAGGAAATAAGCCTTAGTGCTCCAGAGCAGAAGCTGCTTAAATTATTTATAACACATCCAGGGCAGACATTGCCCCGTGATATTCTGGTAGAGAATATATGGACATGCAGCATGGAATATGTAGATGAAAACGCTTTGTCAGTTACAATAAGCAGGCTGCGCAAGAAGCTTGAAATAAAGGGAAAGAGCAGTCCTGTTTCTACAGTTTATGGAATAGGTTATGCCTGGAAACACCAGGGGGATTAGGTTTTAAAATCCTTCTAAGGCTGCAAAAAACGCAACATAAGAAAGACTACATTTGTGCCGCCTGAAGGCAGCATGGGAGGCTATTATGGCAAGACAAAGTAAAATAGTGTCAAGGCTTGATAAGATGCTGGCAGATGCAATCAATGGAAATTTTATTGAAGAAAATTATGATGAAACAGAACTTTCAAAATTTGAAAGTAAGTTCCACCAG
Organism: uncultured Lachnospiraceae bacterium; assembly: GCA_910579085.1. Classification (GTDB taxonomy): domain Bacteria; phylum Bacillota; class Clostridia; order Lachnospirales; family Lachnospiraceae; genus Butyribacter. The sequence goes on from CAJTRU010000055.1 coordinate 20,719, forward strand.
TATATTTCAGCAAATAAATTATCATCAGAGAAAATCCAGGCAGAACGTGAGGCAATTAAAGAACTTGTAACAGATATTTCCCACCAGACCAAAACACCACTTGCAAATATATGTCTTTATACACAGCTTCTGGAAGAAATCTGTACACCAGAGCTGCTGCCTTATGTACAGCAGATACATATGCATGCAGAAAAGCTTGGATTTCTGGTAAACGCCCTTTCTAAAATTTCAAGGCTTGAAAGCAATATGATAAAATTGCGCCCAGAAAGAGCACCTGTTTCAAGGCTGCTGGCAGACTGTGGCAGGTATATCAGGGGAATGGCAGATTTAAAGAATATTACAATTAATATTAAAGACAGTAAAAACATATGGGCATTGTATGATGCACGCTGGACATATGAGGCTTTATGTAACCTGCTGGATAATGCGGTAAAGTATTCACCAGAAGGAAGTACAGTTACAGTATCTGCAAAACAGCTTGAAATATTTACCTGCATAAGTGTGGAAGATGAGGGTATGGGAATTCCAGAAGAAGAACAGGCACAGGTTTTCAAGAGGTTTTACCGTGGCAAAAATACATTAAACCAGGAAGGAAACGGGATAGGGCTTTACCTTGTACGCATAATACTACAAAGGGAACAGGGGTATATTAAAGTATCATCTGTGCCAGGAAGCGGAAGCTGTTTTAAAATGTACCTGTTAAACACATAATATAACATTCTTGCAAATCTGTAAGATTTCAGAAAGGCTCTGGAAAGAATAGTTTGATAAAATCTGTTTATGTAAATAAAATATTGCATAAACAGATTTTTTCATGCCTGTTTGTGACATGTTTTGCATGGCATGGCAGGATTAACATTAAAATACAGAGAAAAGAAAGGCGGGTTATATATGGAAGTATTAAAGACTGAAGGACTGAAAAAATATTATGGTGAGGGCAGTACATGTGTGAAAGCATTAGATGGCGTAGATTTTACTGTAGAAAAAGGTGAATTTGTATCAATTATTGGCACTTCGGGCAGTGGAAAATCTACTCTTTTAAATATGATAGGAGGGCTTGACCATCCAACTTCTGGCACTGTAATAGTAGATGGGAAGAATATTTTTTCACTAAAAGAAGAGGCACTGACTATTTTCAGAAGAAGGAAAATCGGATTTGTATTCCAAAGTTTTAATCTTGTGCCTGTACTTAATGTTTATGAAAATATTGTGCTGCCAATAGAACTGGATGGCAATGAAACAGATAAAAGTTTTGTGGACAGTATTATTAATACACTTGGATTACAAGATAAAGTATATTCGCTGCCATCGCAGCTTTCAGGAGGGCAGCAGCAGAGAGTGGCAATAGCAAGGGCACTTGCAACCAAGCCAGTCCTGCTGCTTGCTGATGAGCCTACAGGAAACCTTGACTCTGTTACAAGCAATGATGTAATGGGGCTTTTAAAAGTTACAGGTGAACGCTTTGGGCAGACAATAGTTATGATTACACACAATGAAGAAATTGCCCAGATGGCAGACCGCATTATACGCATTGAAGATGGCAGGATTGTAAACAGCAGGGGGGTGTTTTAAATGCGTAAAGTAAAAAATAATAAAGCGGTAAAACGGCTGGCGGTTAAAAGCTTCAGTTCAAGCCGTACACGCAATATTATTGCAATAGCTGCTATTATACTTACAGCAGTTCTTTTTACGGCAATATTTACAATAGGCATGGGCCTGGTTAAATATACAGAACAAAGTTCAATGCAGCAGGCTGGTGGTGATGCACATGGGGCAATAAAAGACCTGTCACAAGAACAGTATGATATTTTAAAAAAGCATCCATTAATTAAGGAGTGTGGCAAGGATATTGTAACTGCCTGTTCAGTTAATAACCAGGAATTTTTAAAGCGCCATGTAGAAATGCATTATATTGACAAGGAATTTTATCCACACTGGTTTATAAATATATTAGAAGGAAGAGCGCCAGAAACAGCAGATGAAATCCTTCTGGACAAAAAATCAATACAGCTTCTTGGGGCAGAACCAGAGCCAGGATGCCAGGTTACACTGGAAATCCAGGTGCATATGCAGGGTAAACCTGTAAAACGTACATTTACAGTAAGTGGTATTATAGAACCATCAGTAATGAACGTTGGTTTTGCAATAATGCCAGAGGCATATATTGAAAAATATGCAGAAGAACTCGCAGCAGGCAGTGAGGATGCTTACAGCAGCACAGGCAAAATTTCAATGCATGTCATATTTGCAAATTCAATGAATATACAAGAAAAGCTAAACCAGGTAATTACAGAAAGTGGTTTTTCTGTTGATGCAGAGTCTGGTAACTATATAGATTCTAATGCTAACTGGGCATATATAGCTGGCAGTACAGAAAGTGACCCTGTAACAATTATAGGGATTATTGCTGCACTTATTCTTGTAATGATGGCAGGCAGCTTAATAATATACAATATTTTCCAGATTTCAATTATAAACGATATCCGTTATTACGGGCTTTTAAAAACAATCGGGACAACAGGACGCCAGATTAAAAAAATACTGCGCAGGCAGGCATTATGGCTTTGCCTTGCAGGCATACCTGCCGGGCTTCTGGGTGGTTTTTTTGCAGGCAGGTTTTTGTTGCCTATACTGCTGCTTTTAGAAAAGGAAGATGAAACATTTGCTGTTTCTGTATACCCACATCCGTGGATATTTATATGTGCTTCTGTAGTTACAATAATTACAGTATTAATTTCTGAATGGAAACCAGCAAGGATTGCAGCAAAGGTTTCACCAGTTGAAGCACTCCGTTATACAGAATATGGAAAGAAAAATAAAAAGCCAAAGAAAACAACTGATGGCGGCAAAATTGTCCATATGGCATTTTCAAACCTTGGAAGAAGCAAAGGAAGGACGATAGTAGTTATATGTTCACTTTCCTTAACAATTGTGTTAATGAACAGTGTTTATACTATAACAAATTCTATCAACAGGGAAACCTTCCTGTCTAAAATGATTTTAAGTGAATGTATTATTGGAAATGCGGTACTATGGAATTACAATTACCGTCCATATGATGAAAAGACTGCAAGAGAAGAAAGCCTTTCAGAAAGCTTTATTTCTGCATGTGCCAGCCAGGAAAGCTTCAAAGACGGTGGCAGGATTTATATGTCCACATCTGATGTTGCCATGCCTGTAGAAAGCTGGAAAATACCAGATAATATAAAGAAAAATAAAGAAGGTGTACCAGGGGAATATGAACCAGCAATTAAGGAATTTGTTCCCTTTAATGGTTATGAGTGGGGTGCATATTCAGCAGACCTGCATGGAATAGAGAAGTTTGTACTTTCTAAAATGACGGTTGCAGAAGGTGAAAAAGACAAAGATGTAATCTGGGATAAACTGCGCACAGGCAGATATATTATTTATGCTGTAGATGTAGACGATGATAATTCCATATTAAAAGACAAGGTAAAACATCATGCAGGGGATAAAGTAACATTAAAATATAATAACAAAACCACAAAAGAGTATGAGATAATTTCAGTTATAAAAAGGCACAGTTATAGCCTTACAAACCGGATAAGCAGTAATTTTTCATATTACGTTACAGCAGATGAATTTAAAGAAAACCTGCCAGACCAGCTATTAATGAGTTTTATTTTTGATACAAAAGAAGGCCAGGAAGACCAGATGGAAGAATTCCTGGAAAATTATACATCAAAAGAAGAACCATTAATGTCATATGAATCACGCAAAACATATGAGAAAAGTTTTAATGAATTAGTTGGTATGATAACTATAACAGGAACAGGGCTGTCAGGAATAATAGGGCTTATTGGAATACTGAATTTTATAAATGTCATTATAACAAGCATAACAACAAGAAAAAGGGAATTTGCGATGATGGAAGCCATAGGAATGACAAAACGCCAGCTAAAAGGTATGTTAAGGACAGAAGGGATATTTTACCCAGTTCTTTCAATAGTATTTTCACTTGTGGCAGGAACAATATTTTCACTTACAGTAATAAAAACTATAGGAAACAGTATATGGTTTATTAACTATAAATTTACACTTGTGCCAATATTATTAACATGTCCAGTACTTCTGGTATTTGGGATGTTAATGCCAGGAATTGTGTTTACATTGCGAAAAAAAGAAAGTATAACAGAGCAGCTAAGGGATTAAAGGATGATTTGCAGTTACCTTGTGTTTTTGTATGGGTTTACGGACGGTTTTTAGTGCTAGAGCCACAATATTCCATACAGAAAAAAGCATGCCGGAGGCATGGCTTTTGTACGCATTGCGCTACGGTAACACACGCAGCGGCACATAAAGCCCATATATTATATATTCCAGATAAAACTTGCGTTT
>CAJTRU010000056.1:0-18266 GCA_910579085.1 uncultured Lachnospiraceae bacterium
AGTTTTATCTGGAATATAATAATATATGGGCTTTATGTGCCGCTGCGTGGGTTAATGTAGCGGGAGCGTGCCCTTGTACGGAATATTCTGGCTCTGGCACAGAAACCGTCCGTCAATTACACAAACACAAGATAACTGGAAATTATCTTATATCTGCAAATTTCATATATAAAAGTTTGTGAAACGGACGTGCCAGGCACTTGGAAAAATCTAAGTGCTTTTCTTTATGTTAAACTTACAATACCAAGGAGTATATGCAAATATAAATAATTTTAATTCACATCTGTTTCATATATATTTCATGTATATTACCATAATATATTGGGAACAAAGCAATTTCTAGTATATTTTTCTTTCTAAGTATTTGTGCTATAATTTTTTAGGAAAAATTAATCAGGAAGGACATACTATATATGGATAGAAATAATATATTGCTGGATAATTTAGAAAAACTTCATACAACTGAATTAGGTACTGTCAGGATAAAAAGGAATCTTAGCTTAGATACAGATGATGTTGTTACATGGTGCAGGGATAAAATAAAGTCTCCAGATGCAGTTATTACAAGAAAAGGCAAAAACTGGTATATAGTTGCAGGCAATTGTATTTTAACAGTAAATGCATATAGTTATACAATTATTACCGCACATGTTAAATAGGTTTATATACAGGTTTGGTAAATTTTTATTTCCTGGATAACTTGCTATATGATTTATAGGATGTGTGTGTAAATAAAAGGGCAAATCCATATATTAGATACATAAAACAGTAAAAATATTATACAATAAAACTTTATGTTTTTTGTATAAATGTTACAAAAGATAAATAGAAACTTTGTAACTTTCTTCAATAGTTATATAAAAATAATAGTGCTATACTACCAATATAAGGACAAACGGTTGCGCAACTTTTTTAAAAAGGTGCGCAAGGGTATTTATCCAGTATTATCCATATATACAGCTATTTTAAACAAAATAAGAAATGGAGGAATTAGTATGAGGAAGTTTGGGAAACGCGCAACAGCTATACTGCTTGGTGCAGCCCTGGCACTTACACAGCCTGGGTGGAATGGCAGCTATTTAACGCCAGCCAGCGCCAGTGCAGCAGAAACAGAAGATAATTTATTTATAGATGGGGATTTGGGGGATGATGAAGATGATGATATCTGGGAAAACTGGAAGTTTGGTGATGCTAATGATAAAGAAGATATGACATGGGAAATATTAGATAATTCTGGAAAGGAGGCAGTAAAGTATAATAAGTGGGCTGCTATAGACGTAAATGAAGATGAAGAAGCAAACCTGCCTAGGGGACTTGCAATTTATTACAACGCAGGCAGTGGCACAGTAAATATGTACCAGGAAATTGCCTCTTTGGAAGCTGGTGACTACACTGTTAGTGGATACATAAAGCAAACAACTGATAATAAAAATACATCTATTAATGTATATAATGGTGAAAAAACAAATACTTCAGGAAGTGCATTTACAGTTGGAAAAGATTTCCAGAAGTTTTCTTTTGACTTTACATTAAATGAAACTAAGGAAAAGCATAGAGTAGGCTTTTTAATTACAAGTGAAAAAGTAGCATGGGTAGCTCTTGATAATGTTTCTTTAACTAAAGCTGTTTCTAGCGATGAACAGCTTTCTGATGAAAAAGTAAAACTTGAATCGCTTATAAAAGAAATAGAAGCGTTAAAGGAAGATGATTATAAACCAGAAGGCTGGGCAGATTTACAGGAAGTACTTAAAAATGCATCTGTGGTTCTTGCTAATGGGTCAGCTACTTTACAGGATTTAACTTCTGCAAGGAAAGCTTTAAATGATGCAAAAAATAATTTAGTATCTTCATCAATTGTAATGGATGCGGGTATTAATGTTGAAAAAATCAATGGTTTAAGTGAAGATTTTATTAAGGGTGTTGATGTTTCTTCATATACCAGCTTGATAGAAAGTGGTGTTGTTTTCCGTAACTGGGATGGAGAAGTAATTGATGATGCAGGATTTTTTAAACAGTTAAATGATGCAGGTGTCAACTATATCCGTATCCGTGTATGGAATAATCCATATGACAGTGAAGGAAATGGCTATGGCGGAGGTAACAATGACCTTGAAAAGGCTAAAATTATAGGAAAGCTTGCAACAGATGCAGGCATGAAAGTGTTAATTGATTTCCACTACTCAGATTTCTGGGCAGACCCTGGAAAACAGCAAGCACCAAAAGCATGGGCAGATTTTACTGTTGAGAAGAAAGTGGCAGCAGTAAAAGAATTTACAACAGAAAGCCTTACAGAGCTTATTGATGCTGGCGTAGATGTTGGAATGGTACAGGTAGGTAATGAAACTAATAATGGTATCTGTGGTGTTATGTATAAAGATGGATGGGAAGATGCTGCAAAGATTTTTAATGCTGGAAGCAGTGCAATCCGTGAAATAGCAACAAAACACAATAAAGATATACAGGTAGCTCTTCATTTTGCCAATCCTGAACAAGAAGGGACATATGCAGAATTTGCAAAAAACCTTGATACGTACAATGTAGATTATGATATATTTGCTTCATCATATTACCCATACTGGCATGGAACAACAGCAAACCTTACTAATGTATTAAAGCATATAGCAGATACATATGGCAAAAAAGTTATGGTAGCAGAAACATCATGGGCAACTACACTTGAAGATGGTGACGGGCATGACAATACAGTACGTGAAGGTTCTAATGATGATTTAAGCGTTGCAGGCATGGACTATAATTTTACAGTACAGGGGCAGGCAAATGAAATAAGCAGCGTTATTAAAGCAATAAATGATGTTGGTGAGGCAGGAATTGGTGTAATGTACTGGGAACCAGCATGGCTGCCTGTAAATATTTATGATAAGGATGCAGCAAATGCGGCAGAGATACTGGCAGAGAACAAGGCAGCATGGGAGGAGCATGGTTCAGGCTGGGCTTCAAGCTATGCAAAAGAATATGACCCGGCAGATGCAGGAAAATGGTTTGGCGGGTCGGCAGTAGATAACCAGGCACTTTTTGACTTTACAGGAAAACCTCTTGCTTCTTTAAATGTTTTCAAATATGTACACACAGGTGCAGTTGCACCTAAACGCCTGGATACAGTTGCTAATCCAAGTATTGAAACTTTAATTGGCCAGAAACCATCACTTCCAGAGAAGGTAAATGTTATTTACAATGATGGCAGTAAAGAATTACTGCCAGTAAACTGGGAACAGTCTGGCATTGATGCAATTACTGCTGCAAACAAGCCTGGTACATATAAAGTTAATGGTACAGTAAGTTATACAAGTGAAGATGGTGCAGAAAGCAGTCTGGATGTAACCTGTACAGTTGTAGTGCTTCCTGAAAACCTGTTAAAAAATGGAGGTTTTGAAGATGATTACAACGAATGGGCTAATTCATGGGATATTAAAGGAAATGGTGTTAAAAGTGATGGGTTAGGTGAAAATACAAGGACTGGAGAACAGGCATTGCATTTCTGGAGTGATGCGGAACAGGAATTTACAGTTTCGCAGAGTGTTAAAGTAGAAAAAGCTGGAAAATATACTGCTTATATGTATATCCAGGGAGGTGACGGACAGGAAAGTGAAGAAATACAGTTTACACTTGCTAATGACAATACTAAAAATTCTAACAAGGTACAGGCGCATTTACAAGGATGGAAAAACTGGCAGCAGCCAAAGACAGAAGAAATAGAAGCAAATGCAGGTGATATACTTACAGTTACAATTTATGTTAAAGGTCCTGCTAATATGTGGGGGAGCATTGATGATGTATTTTTATATAGGAGCGGGGATATTTCAAATACACCAGCGCCTGCTGACCCGACAAAACGTCCAGGAATAGCTTATCCACCATATGTTGTTCCAGGGCAGCAGGCAACACCAGCTCCAGAGACAAGCAGTGCGCCAGAAAGCACACCAGCAGCAAGTACAGTACCATCTGCACAGCCATCAGCAAGTGCAGCGCCAGATGGTACAAAAGAGCCAGGTACAGAGGCTTCACCTGCACCAACACAGGCACCAGGCACATCAGATATTATTAAAGATGAAAATACAGGTGTTATTACAGAGGTTACTACAACTACAGAGGATAATAAAACAATTACTATTGAGAGGACACAATATCCAGATGGCAAAGAAACTGTTAAGGAAACAGTAACAGAAGAGATTGATAATATAACAATAGTAACAGAGAAGTTAGAAAGCACAGAAGTTAATGCTACAATGGTTACTACTACAACTTATGATACAGACGACAGTGTAATAGATGCACAAGCCGTTATATATACTGGAATTTCAGATATTAACAGCAATTATTCTGCCAAGACAATAATACCAGAAGAGTATCTTTTAGAGTTAAAAGATGCAGATATCAAAAGCGCAGAACTCTGCATTGAAAAGCCTATAGTAGATGCAGTTAAGGATAACAGCGGGCGTAAAATGGTAATAAAGGTAAAAATTCCAGATGTAAGCGGCATATCTGTTAATAAGGTTACAGTTACAAAAGAAGGCATAGCAAGTGCAACAGGTGGTAACAGGAAACTTGTTGTAAAAGTTGTTAATGAAAACCCTTCTAAATCCTTTACTGTTACAATACCACAGAGTGAAATTAAAAAGGTGACAGAGGATATTAATGTAACTGTTAAGACAGGGCAGGTTTCTGGAATGGATGCTGGCAAAAAGGATAAGGTAAAGAATATTTTATCTTCAAGCGGGGTCAAAACAGAAAATTCATATGTTGTATCAATAGCAGACAGTAAAACCAAGGATGGAATAGGAATAAAGGTAACTACACCAGTCCTTGTTACGGGTGCTAAGGCTGGCAGCAGTGTTTATGTATACTGTTATAATACAAATACAGGCAAACTTGAAGAAATTGCTAACAGCAAAAGAAAAGTATTAAGTGATAATATGGCTGGTTTTGAAGGCTATGCTGGCAAAGATTATGTAATCACTAATAAAGAATTAAGTGGTAAAAATGTTGTAACATTGCTGGATAAATCCAAAGTATCATTTAATAAAACAACTGTTAAAAAAGGTGGCAGTATAAAAGTTAATACCAGCCTTCCATCTTCATTAATAGCAAAATCCAGCCTGGATGCAAGTGTTCCTTATGGAAAACAGGCAGCATCTGTTAAATATAAAACTTCTGACAGCAAGATAGTAAAGGTATCAAAAGATGGTACAGTTAAAGCAAAAGGAAAGGGCAAAGCAGTAATAACTGTACAGATTAAACTTGCAGGAGGAAAGGTTAAAGCTATAAAGAAAAAAATAACAGTAAAATAAATAAAATATAGTATATAATAAGGAATATGGGCTTGTTGTAAATATTACAACAGGCCCGTATTGTTTTTGGTTCATAAATGGCCTCTTTTCGTTACATTTTGGAAAAAATTCAGGAAATTAAGCCGATATATAAAAGTGAGGAGGTAGTAAATTGGACAAGGAAGCATACAGTAATGATGAAGGTAAAACTGGAAGTGCATTTGCTGCTGCAAAAAAGGAGGATGGTAAGAAAAATAATAATGATACAGATAATAAGATGCTGCTTTTAAAAATAAAGTCCAGAAATATTACAGTCAATAAAGATAATATAATGTATGTGGAAAGCCATAGGCGTAAAAAAGAAATCCATATGACAGATGGTGTTATAGAGATATATTCCACAATGGATGAGTTAAACTACAGGCTGGGTAATGGGTTTTACCAATGCCACAGAGGTTATATTGTAAATATGGCACATGTAAGGAAGTATTCTTGTGACAGTATAACAATAAGCAGCGGGGAATTAGTTTATATGTCAAAAGAAAAGTACAATGGTTTTAAAAATTCATATAATTTATATCTTGGGAGCATTTAAAAACGTTGTAAAGACTTATAAGCATTTTAAAAACACTTGGACCTTAATGGAGAGTGTAACAGCCCTGAATGGCAGATGGGCTGGAAATCAAAATTGAAAAGGCGGGATATATTTATGAAAGTAGAAGGAATAAGTAATTATTATGCTTTTATGTATAACAGGAATACAGGAAAAATAACATCTGATAATGAAATTGATGATGGTTTTGCTGATTTCTATAATTCTGGAATGGTATCTGGAAAAGATGGTGTGGCCAATCCGGATTATAATGCAAGAAAATCAGGCATGGACAGCCTTATAAGGTTTTTTAGCACACCTGGGGCAGAAGAAAATTTCTTTAATTCTGTATCAGGAAGCGACGAATGTACAATTGTAGAAGAGAAAACCAGCGATTCTGAAACAAGGTACTATGTTAATGGAAAGCTTATGTTTACTTCAATGGCAGGGGATATTACCACTAATATAAAATTTGCAAAAGACAGTGCAGAGGATGAAGAAGAACCACTGGAATTTAATGATGTATCAAAAATTTCTGTATCTGATATGGAAGAAGAAGAACATGCAAGCCCTAAACGTAAATCAGGTACATATACACAGGTAATAGTATATCCTGATGGTTCAAGATGGCTTATTACAACAATGTATTTTTGTGGCAAAGAAATTAAAATAACAAAAAGGCTGCCATCAGTAGACCAGAAGGACGAAAAAGAAGACAGTCTTTTAAGGCAGGATAATGAAGATGAAGAAGATAAACCAGGAATAGCTGATACAGAAGAACTTGGCATTAACCAGTCACTTAAGGATGTAATTCAGTCATATATGGCAGATGATGAGGACTTAGACAAAAAAATAAGATAGTTTACAGTTATCTTGTGGTTGTGTTTTTGTATGGACTGGCGGACGGTTTCCTGTGCCAGAGCCAGAATATTCCATAAAAGGGCACACTTGCGCTACGGTACAATGCCATTTAGCTGAGGGTTTGTGCATAGATATTTCTATAAATTACTAAAGTGCAGATTGCCAGCCCATCCAGAATATGTGATTTTTAAACATCTTTTCATTAACTAAACGGCATTGTTTTGTATTGGCGTAGCACAATGCGTGCCCTGTCTTGGAATAATTTAGCGGAACACCAGAAACCCTGCATCCATTCCCAGAACACAGAATAAGAGGAGAAATTAGTGGAATGAAATTATTATATGGTACGAAAAATCCTGCTAAGTTATCTGCTATGCAAAAGAAGTTAAAGGAACTTGGGATAGTATTAATTGGTTTAAATGAATTAAACTGTGGGATACCGTCTGTACCTGAAGATGGATTTACCCCTCTTGAAAATGCAAGGCAGAAAGCAGAAGCTTATTACAATGCTTTTAAAATGCCAGTGTTTTCTTGTGATAGTGGTTTATATTTTGACAATGTACCAGAAGAAATACAGCCAGGTATACATGTACGTACTGTAAATGGCAGATACTTGACAGACAATGAAATGATTACATATTATTCAGGGCTTGTACAAAAGTATGGAAATTTAACTGCAAGATATAAAAATGCAATATGTCTGGTTTTAGATGAAAGCCATATTTATGAAGCAATGGAACAATCTATGGAAAGTGAAAAATTTATTATTACAGACAAACCACATAAAATTCTAAAAGAGGGATTTCCAATTGACAGCCTGTCAATAGATATCCGGAGTGGATGTTATTATTATGATTTGCCAGAAGACAGATTAGAACAGGTAGCTGTTGAAGAGGGGTTTATAACATTTTTTAAAAAAGTGTTAGAGGATAATAGAAATGGATAAAGAAGAACTTTTGTTTTATAATGAATATGAAGACTTTTATACTATGGCAGGAAAGTCCAGGGCTTTCCATTTATTTTGCAAAGAAGCATTAAGTGAAGATTTTTCACAGGATGGTTTTAGTGATTTAAGCCAGGTTAAAAGAATTCTGGAATATATTCCAGATGGAAGGGATGTACATATTCTGGATATAGGATGCGGCAATGGCAAGATGCTTGGATATATACAGAAAATAAAGGATGTTTATATACATGGTTTTGACTTTTCTGCACAGGCAATTAATACTGCAAGGAAATTATTTCCTGTAAAATCAGATTTCAGGGAGGGGATAGCAGGAGAAACAGAATATAAAGAGAATTCTTTTGATGTAATAATATCGATGGATACAATGTATTTTGCAAAAGATATGGCAGAGTTTATGTGCCAGGTTAAAAGCTGGCTAAAAAATAATGGTGTATTCTTTGCAGGATACCAGGAAGGTGATATTATGCCAAAGACCAGTGATGCTGCAACATCAGTGCTTGCCAGGGCGTTACAGCAGAATGATATGGTTTATGAAACAGAGGATATTACAATGGAATGTTATAATATCCTAAAAAGAAAACGTAGTGCTGCATTAAAATATGAGGAAGATTTTAAGCAGGAAGGTAATATTGAATGGTTTAATATGCTTATGGGACAGACAGAACTTTGCTGCCTGCCATTTGCAGAATTTAAAGAAAAAATGGCAAGGTATATTTTTACTGCAAGAAAAGCATTACCCCTTTCTCGCCTGTAAAGGTGTACAGCCATATAATTCCTTAAAAACCCTGTTAAATAATTTCTGGTTTGTAAAACCATTTTTTTCCATTAAGACCTGTACAGGTCCATCTGTATGGATTAAGTCCTGGTAAGTATGCGCTGCACGTACTTCATTCAGGTACTGTAAAAAAGAAATTCCCATATTCTTTTTAAAAAACCTGCAAAAGTATTCTTTGCCAAGACCTAGTAAACTTGCGGCTTCTTCTAACGTAACAGGTTCTCTGAAGTGTTCTTCAACATAGCTTGTAATACTGCGTATACGTTTTATTACAAGTATATCATTATTACTGGAAAGCGGGGCAGGGGCTTGAGCGAAATTAACAACAAGTTTTGAAACGGTCTGTAATACAAGCCCTTCTGCTTCAAGTAAAAATGCCGGGTTATCTGTAATATATAATTCTGTAATACGTTTCATATATCCGCACATTTCAAGGTATACAGGAAAATCTTTATCAGAAACCATGTCAGAATAACAGGATATATTATAATTTTCTATACCAGGAATATACCATTCAAGTGACTTTTTGGAAATATGGATGCATAAGAACATAGCACTGTCACCATAATGTAATGTGCTGTGTATATTTCCAGAGTCAATAACAAGAAGCTGTTTATTACGCTGGTGGTAAGTTGTCCCGTTTATAGAAATATCGGATGCGCCATTAAGCGGATAAAGTATTTCTAATTCCTCATGCCAGTGCAATGGTGAATAGCCGCCAGATTTTGTATAAAATGCAATTTTTATATTAAGCGGGCTTTTCTCTAGGATAATCTCATTATATGGATGCATAAAGTTCCTCCAGAAGTCAATATTGACTTAAATATGGTCAAAATGCTGCCTGTTATTATTATTTCAGTATGGTAATATAATACGTGCCAGGAGGGAAAGAATAACTGGCAATAAGAAATTCCAGGCAGTTCTTAAAAAGTTTTCTGGTGTATCTGCCAGAGGTTACAGCCTGGTATAAATTTAAATAAAATGGAGGACAAAATTATGTCAAAATTAAAAATTTCAATTAAGGAAAAGATAACAGGTTATATTAAAAACAATGCGGATGTTTTAGCAGGCGGTTTATTAGCTTTAAACGGCAATGTAGCAGCGTACAGGGCATTTGCAATGATAAAAAGCGGGAAATAATGCTTATGTTTTGCATGAATTTAATATCTGGATGCTAAGGTGCTTTCTTGTTAATGGCAGGAAGCATCTTTTTTTGTTTTTGTAAAAATATATTATATATATGACGCTTATAGTTTTAAATGCCCCTGCACAATTAAAATGCAGGGGCATTTAAAATGGCATCCTGCGGGTACAGGATGCCTAGGTATGAATTGAAAAAAGGGTAGCAGGTTTTCCCTACTAACAAATATGATAATATACTTATTTTGCAGTTATGTCAAGGGGTTTTATAAATATTTAATATTATGTAGTTACGGAATTTACTGTTTCCATTTTGTTTTTTTTGATATATAATACATAATAATACAGAATTTGACAATTTTGGAATATTATGGAAAAAAGGGGGAAACGTATGAAGAGATTTGTTTGTACAGTATGTGGCTATATATATGAAGGTGACAGTGCACCAGACATATGTCCTGTATGTAAACAGCCAGGGGAAAAGTTCAGGGAAGAAACTGCTGTTAAAAGTGATGGCAGGGGAACAGGTGCTTCTTCCAGTACATTAGATTATGACAAAAGTTTTTACCGCAATGACAGTTCATGCCGTTATATGGAAGAAATACACCAGATGGCAGTAACAGGAAAGTCTTTAAGCAGTGCTATGGGCACAAAGATGCCTTTGCCTTCATGGGATGACATACTGCTTCTAGGGGCACAGTTAAACCCGGCACCACTTGATGAGGGGGAACATGTTAATACAATGACAGTTATTGGCAGGAATTCTAAGAAACCTATGGTACTTAAAAGCCCTGTATATATTTCCCATATGTCATTTGGGGCATTGTCCAAAGAAATAAAAGTGGCACTTGCCAAGGGTTCTGCAATGGCAGGGACAGCAATGTGCAGCGGTGAGGGCGGTATACTGCCAGAGGAAAGGGAAGCTGCTTATAAGTACATATTTGAGTATATTCCTAATAAATACAGTGTGACAGACGAAAACCTGCGTGCAGCGGATGCCATTGAAATTAAGATTGGACAGGGTACAAAGCCAGGAATGGGCGGGCATCTGCCAGGTGAAAAGGTAACAGAGGAAATTGCAAAGCTGCGTGGAAGAAAACCAGGTGAGGATATACAAAGCCCAAGCAAGTTTAAGGAATTAAATTCTAAAGAGGATTTAAAAGAAATGGTGGATATGCTGCGCCGCCGTTCTGATGGCAGGCCAGTAGGTATTAAGATTGCAGCAGGGCATATTGAAAGGGATTTGGAATACTGTGTATTTGCAGAACCTGATTTTATAACAATTGACGGCAGGGGCGGTGCAACTGGTTCAAGCCCGTTTTTCCTGCGTGAAGCAACAACTGTCCCAACCATTTATGCGCTTTACCGTGCGAGGAAATACCTGGATTTGGTACATTCAGATATTTCACTTGTAATTACAGGAGGCCTGCGTGTATCTGCTGATATCGCAAAAGCGCTTGCAATGGGTGCAGATGCGGTTGCTGTTGCAAGTGCAGCATTAATGGCAGCAGCGTGCCAGCAATACAGGATTTGTGGTTCAGGAAACTGTCCTGTAGGTATTGCAACACAAGAACCAGAATTAAGGAAAAGGTTAAATATAGAACAGGCAGCAAAGAGAACTGCCAATTACCTGGATGTTACTTTAGAGGAGTTAAAAACATTTGCCAGGATTACAGGACATAATTCAGTACATGGGTTAAGTACAGATGATTTAGTAACAATAAACAGGGAGATTTCAGAATTTACCAATATAAGACATGCATAACAGATAATACAGGCATATTTACAAGGCATGGGGGTTATTATGGTTAAAAAATATACAGGGCAGAATGTTTATGATGCACTACAGAGGCGGCTTGGTTTTATTTTTCAGGAATTTGACAATATTTTTGTTTCATTTTCGGGTGGAAAGGACAGTGGCGTCCTGTTAAACCTGGTACTGGATTTCCAGGAAAAAAACTATCCAGACAAGAAAATTGGCGTGTTCCACCAGGATTTTGAGGCACAGTATACAGTTACAACAGAATATGTGGAGCGTACATTTAAAAGGCTTGAAGACAAAGCCCAGTTATACTGGGTATGTCTTCCAATGGCAACAAGGACAGCACTTAGCAGCTATGAGATGTACTGGTTTCCATGGGATGACACTAAAAAGGCGGCATGGGTGCGCCCTATGCCAGAGCATCCATATGTAATTAATCTTGAAAATAACCCAATGACAACTTACCGCTATAAGATGCACCAGGGAGACCTGGCAAAGCAGTTCAGCAGATGGTACAGGATTTCACATGGCAACCAGAAAACTGTATGCCTGCTTGGTATAAGGGCAGAAGAGTCAATGCAGCGTTACAGCGGCATCTTAAATAAAAAATATGGATATAAAGGGGAGTACTGGATAAGCAAACAGTTTAAAGATGTGTGGACAGCATCACCAATTTATGACTGGCTTCTTAGTGATGTATGGCATGCAAATTATATTTTTAATTATGATTATAACAGGCTTTATGACATGTACCACATGGCAGGGCTTAAACCTGACCAGATGCGTGTAGCTTCCCCGTTTAATGACTATGCAAAGGACAGCCTTAACCTGTACAGGGTTATTGACCCTGAAATATGGGCAAAGCTTATAGGACGTGTAAAAGGTGCTAATTTTGGTGCTATTTATGGCAAGACAAAGGCACTTGGATACAGAAGCCTCTCATTGCCAAAAGGGCATACATGGGAGTCATATACTAAATTCTTGTTAGATACCCTTCCTGTCAGGTTAAGGAATAATTATGTCAGGAAATTCCGTACTTCAATAGAGTTCTGGCATAAAACTGGCGGAGGACTGGAAGAGGAAACTATACGCGAACTTGTAGAACATGGTTATAAGATAAGGCGTAATGGTGTTTCTAATTATACAATAATGAAAAATTCCCGGATTATATTTCTTGAAAGAATACCAGACCATACAGATGATATAAAATCCTCAAAAGACCTCCCAAGCTGGAAAAGGATGTGTTACTGCATACTCCGCAATGACCATACATGCCGGTTTATGGGGTTTGGGGTTTCAAGAGAACAGAAAAAACTAATAGATACACTGAAACAGAAATATGTCAAAGTAGGTGTTTAAAAGCAGAACCATGACATTAAATGCAGAGCAGAAATGAGGAATAATATGTCTTATAAAAGTCCAGTTTACAATGTAATTTCCGTACCTATTGAAAAAATTGTACCAAATACATACAATCCAAATTCTGTAGCGCCTCCTGAACTGGAATTATTATATGACAGTATTAAAGAGGATGGCTATACAATGCCTATTGTGTGTTATTTTGACAATGAAAAGGATAAATATATAATTGTAGATGGTTTCCACAGGTACCGGATTATGCTTGATTATACAGATATTTATGAACGTGAGAAAGGAATGTTACCTGTATCTGTTATTGACAAGCCTATTGATTACCGTATGGCAAGTACAATAAGGCATAACAGGGCACGTGGCACGCATAATGTAGACCTTATGAGCAATATTATTAAAGAGCTTTGTGAACTTGGCAGGTCTGATGCCTGGATTTCAAAACATCTTGGAATGGAAAGGGATGAGATACTGCGCCTGAAGCAGATAACAGGGCTTACAGAGCTTTTTAAGGATGTAAGTTTTGGGAAGGCATGGAAGCCTGCCAAAGAGGACTAGTGAAAGGGGAATTAAATGAGAATACGGATTTACAATGCCAGGATTATTACAATGGCAAATGGTGCAGATGTTTTAGAAGGTGAAATCCATATTGATGGTGAGAGGGTTTCATTTGCAGGGACAAATGAAGAAGCAGGCAAAATTAAAGATAATATTGTATGGGACAGGGAGATTGATGCCTGTGGCAATATAGTGATGCCAGGGTTTAAAGATGCACACACACATTCTGCAATGACATTCCTGCGTTCTTATGCAGATGACCTTCCATTGCAGGAATGGCTTTATAACAGGGTATTCCCTATGGAAGCAAAACTTACAGAAGAAGACGTGCTGTGGTGTTCAAGGCTTGCAATACTTGAATACCTGACAAGCGGGATTACAGCAAACTTTGATATGTATATGAAAAACGAAGCTAATGCAAGGGCATCTGCGGAAGCTGGTTTCAGGACGGTTTTATGTGGAAGCATTAATGATTTTGGTGGTACAATTGAAGAAATAGAAGAAGAGTATAACCATTTTAACAGTTATAATCCATTAATATCATACCAGCTTGGTTTCCATGCAGAATATACTACTAAAAGGGAAACGCTGGAGAGAATGGCATGTCTTGCACAGAAATATAAAGCGCCAGTATATACGCACAATTCAGAAACCAAGGCAGAAGTGGAAGGCTGTATTGAAAGGTATGGCAAGACCCCAACAGCATTTCTTGACAGCCTTGGGATGTTTGAATTTGGTGGCGGCGGTTTCCATTGTGTTTATATGACAGATGAAGACTTATCTATATTTAAGGAAAAAAACATCTGGGCTGTAACTAACCCTGCTTCAAATGTTAAGCTTGCAAGCGGGATTGCGCCTGTCCAGAAGATGCTTGATATGGGAATAGGGCTTGCAGTTGGTACAGACGGTCCTGCAAGCAATAACTGTCTTGATATGTTCCGTGAAATGTTCCTGGTAACAGCATTACAGAAGGTATCAATACCCGATGCTTCTGCAACAGATGCCAATGACGTGCTTTATATGGCAACATCTGGCGGGGCGCTTGCAATGGGCCTTAAAGAATGTGATACTCTTGAAAAGGGCAAATATGCAGATTTAATAATGCTTGATATACACCAGCCAAATATGCAGCCTCTTAATAATATAAGCAAAAACATTGTTTACAGCGGCAGTAAGCAGAATGTGAAAATGACAATGGTAGCTGGTAAAATCCTCTACGAAGATGGCAGGTTTAATATAGGTACTGATGCAGAAGAAATTTATGCAAAAGCTAATGAAAGCATTGAAAGAATGAGAAATGAATAATATAATTATAAAAACAGCATTGTTCCATAGCGGGCTTGTCTGTTATATTATTTAATTTCAAGAGAAGGAAGGGGATTTTATGGGTAAGGTAAGGACTGGTATTTTTGGTGCTGGGATTATGTCTGGCAAAATAATGGAAACTATGTACAGGGTGGAAAATATTGAGCCTGTTGCCATTGCTTCACGCAGTATGGAGCGTGCCAGGGAATTTGCAGAGAAATATAAACTTCCAAAGGCTTATGGAAGTTATATGGATTTGTTAAATGACCCTGGAATTGATATGGTTTATATTGCAACGCCTAATTCAGAACATGCCGCACATATGAAAATGTGCCTTGAAATGGGCAAGGCTGTTTTTTGTGAAAAGCCATTTACAATGTATTTGCAGGAGGCAGAAGAAGTATTAAAACTGGCAAAAAGCAAAAATCTTTTTACAGGTGAGGCTATATGGACAAGGTATATGCCATTATATAAGGAAATACAGGCTTTAAGAAATTCAGCAGAACTTGGAAAGATAACTGCTGTTACAGCAAACCTTGGCTATCCTGTATGGGAAAGGGAGCGCATACACAGTACAGAGCTTGGAGGCGGGGCACATATGGATGTGGGCATATATCCATTAACCTTTATAGATGCTGTAGCGGGAATTGATTATTCAGAATTCCATACTATGGCACATAAAGTAAATGGGGTTGACCAGGTTTCAAGTATTGTGCTTTATTATAAAGAGCAGGGAATTATTGCAACAATTTTAAATTCCGTGGCAGGGCCGTCAGACCGCCAGGGCATAATTTATGGTACAGAAGGTTATGCAATAGTAGAAAATATAAATAACTTTGAAAGCATCAGGATTTATGATAAAGAGCATAAATGCATTAAAGAAATAATGCCACCAGAACAGTACAGTGGTTATGAATATGAGCTGGAAGCTGCTGCAAATGCGGTTATTGCAGGACAGACGGAGTGTGCGGAAGTACCACATAAAAAAATCCTTGAAATGATGGAGGCAATGGAAGAAATATACTCCAGTTTAAAAAATAATTAAAACAAATATAATCTAATTTGGATGAAAGGCGGGGTGTAAAATGAATTTTTTTGAAGAGAAGGATGGGAGTCTTGTTTTCCGTGAAAATGGCGAAACTGTCATGATAACTCCCTGGGGAGCAGACAGCCTGCGTGTGCGTTCTGCTATCCTGGGGGATATTTCCAGTTACAGTGCTGCGCTTCTGGAAGTGTCTCCAGTTAAAGCAGAAATTAATATACAGGAAACAACAGCTTCAATCCGCAATGGAAATATTACAGCAGAATTAACAGTACAGCCCTGGGGCAATGCATTACAGACAAAATTTATTAACCAGAGAGGTGAATGTCTGCTGTCTGAAATCCCAAATGGTGGTGCATTAACGCTTAAGGCACGCCATTTTATGCCTTTAAACGGGGAAAGTTTTAAAATAAAAGCTTCTTTTATATCAGACCGTAAAGAGAAAATATATGGAATGGGCCAGTACCAGCAGGAAATCATGGACTTAAAAGGGTGTAACCTGGAGCTTGCACACCGCAATTCACAGGCAAGCATACCATTTTATATTTCAAGCCTTGGATATGGTTTTTTATGGAACAATGCCTCTGTTGGGGAAGTGCATTTCGGGCTTAATACCACAGAATGGATTGCAAATTCCTCAAAGCAGCTTGACTACTGGATTACTGCTGGTGAAACTCCTGCACAGATTGAAGAAACATATGCAAGTGTTACAGGCAAAGCACCAATGATGCCAGAATACGGGCTTGGTTTCTGGCAATGCAAATTAAGGTACTATAACCAGGAACAGGTTTTAAACATTGCCAGGGAATACAAAAAAAGGAATATCCCGTTAGATGTAATCGTAATTGATTATTACCACTGGCTCAGGTGCGGTGACTGGAAATTTGATAAAGAGTATTTTAGTGACCCTGGGGCAATGGTAAAAGAACTGCATGATATGGGAATAGAAACAATGGTTTCCATATGGCCGCAGGTTGACTGGCGCAGTGAAAACTTTGAGGAAATGAGGCAGAAAGGGTTACTTGTCAAAGCAAATTCTGGCATTGATGTGCAGATGTTATTTCATGGCAACAACGTATTTATGGATGCAACTAATCCAGAAACAAGGGAATATGTATGGAATAAATGTAAAGAAAATTATGCAGACTATGGCATAAAAACATTCTGGCTTGATGAGGCAGAACCTGAATTTACAGGATATGACTTTGACAATTACCGTTATTATGAAGGGCCTGTTTCACAGATTGGAAATATTTACCCAAGGGAGTATTCAAGGCTTTTCTATGAAGGACAGAAGGCATCAGGACAAGATGAAATTGTAAACCTTGTACGCTGTGCATGGGCTGGAAGCCAGCGTTATGGTGCACTTGTATGGTCTGGTGACATTATGTCATCATATGAGGACTTCCGTAAACAGATATGTGCAGGAATACACATGGGCATAAGTGGAATTCCATGGTGGACAACAGATATTGGCGGTTTTCACGGCGGGGTAACAGATGATGCAGACTTCCAGGAATTATTAATAAGATGGTTTGAATTTGGTACATTCTGCCCTGTTATGAGAATACATGGCTGCCGTCTTCCAGGAGAGGACATAATTAATAAAGCAGGTGAAAAACGGGAGTGGACAGGTGCAGACAACGAGGTATGGAGCTATGGTGAAAAAAATTATGAAATCATGGTAAAATACATTAATATAAGGGAACTTATGCGTAATTATACAAGAAGCCTTATGGAAGAAGCGCATTTAAAAGGCACACCTGTAATCCGTGCATTATTTTATGAATTTCCAGAAGACGCTATATGCTGGGAGATTACAGACTCTTATATGTTTGGCCCAGACCTGCTGGTTGCACCTGTTTGCCATAAACATAAAATGGAAAGAAAAGTATACCTGCCTGAAGGCGCTGTATGGATTAATACATCAGATGGCAAAGAATATAAAGGTGGTACATGGCATGACATTCCTGCCCCAATAGGGACAATACCAGTATTTCTGCGTGATGGCAGGCAGGATTACCTTATTGGCAAGATATAAGGGGGCTGTAAAATTGGAAGAAAAACGCATTGCAATAATTGGTTACAGTGGCAGTGGCAAATCCACGCTTGCGCAGAAACTTGGCAGGATATATAACTGTAAAGTCCTGCATCTTGACTGCGTACACTGGCTTCCTGGCTGGAAAGAAAGAGATGACAGTGAGGAGAAAGCCATTGTTGCAGAATTTCTTAATAAAAATAAAAACTGGGTAATTGACGGGAATTACAAGAAAAACTGCTATGGACGCAGGTTAAATGAAGCAACAGATATAATTTATATGGCATTTGGCAGGGGCATATGCCTTAGCCGTGTTATAAAACGCTATCTAAAGAACCGTGGAAGAAGCAGGAAATCAATGACAGCAGGCTGTGAAGAAAAAATTGACCTGGAATTTATATGGTGGGTTTTATATGAAGGCAGAAATAAAGAATACCAGAATAATTATAAAAAAGTCTGCAAAAAATACCCAGAAAAAGTTACAATATTAAGAAATCCTGGAGATGTAAAAAGATTTATAAACAAAACAAAAAATAAAAACTTAAATAAGTAAAAAGTTAAAAGCAGTAACAA
>CAJTRU010000056.1:18276-24402 GCA_910579085.1 uncultured Lachnospiraceae bacterium
ACAATATTAAAAATCTTTAAAATACTTTTTAAAAGTTATTATAAAAAGTATTATTGAAAAAGCTGTTGAAAGATAGTCAGTTACTGGCTGTGCAATTACAAGCATCTGTGCTGAATTTGTAAATGCATTTAAAATAAAAAGAATAGGTATAAACAGCAGCCCTTGTCTGGATATTGACAGAATAAGCGAAGGCAGGGCAGCCCCTGTAGACTGTATAGCATTAATCATGACAAATAATATACCAAGCACAGGGCCTGAAATTATATAAATCCTTGAAAATTTAAAGCCAAAACTAAAAGCATCTTTATTTTCAAGAAATGCAGTTACAAGCGGGCCAGCCCCAAAGTAGCAAATTATAGTCATAACTATGCTCATGGCAAGCGCAAGGCAGACCGAAAACTTTAGAACTGCAAGATACCTTTGTTTGTTTTTAGCACCAAAACAATAGCCAAGAAGCGGCTGTATGCCAGTTCCAAGCCCTATTAAAAGCATAACTACAATCATATTTACCTTCATTGCAACACCAAGCCCGGCAACCGCCATATCACCATAAACTTTCATAAGGTTGTTTATAATAATATTAGATGTACTCATAAGCAGGCTGTTAAACGAAGCAGGAATACCTATTGAAAGCACGCCCGTTGCAATATGGTCTCCTGCATTGTAATCCTTAAGGCGTATTGAAAGCAGGGAATTCTTAGATACAAGGTGCTGCATATAATAAAGCGTTGCCAGGATATTTCCAATAGTAGTAGCTATTGCTGCACCAGCTATGTTCCATTTAAACAAAAGAATCATTACAGGGTCAAGTACTATATTGGCAACATTTCCAATAATCATACCAACCATTGCTTTCTGGGCGCATCCTTCAGCCCTTATAATATTGCTGTACATATTTGAAATAATCAAGAAGGGTACTGAAACAGCCAGTATTGAAAGATACTGTGATGTGTATTCCAGGGTCTCATCGCTTGCACCTACAAGATAACATATAGGTTTATTGAAAACCCATATTAAAACCATTGAAACAATTCCGATTACAAGCCCTGTCCAGAAACAGAATGAAGAAATGCTTTTTGCTTTTTCATTCTTTCCCTGTCCAAGCATCCTTGAAATAAGTGAAGTACCGCCAATACCAAAAAGCATCCCTATAGCCATAAAAATAAGAAAAGCAGGAGTTGCAACTGAAACAGCAGCAACCATATATGCGTTTTTGGTCTGCCCGATAAAAAATGTATCTGCAAGGTTATAAGCAAGTACCATAATCATGCTAATAATAGCTGGTATGGCATTACTTAAAACTGCCTTTGGAACGGGTGCGTTTTTAAAAATTTCTGTTGTTTTATCTTCCATGTGAAATACTTCCTTTCTGTAAATTATTGCTCCAGTCCAGCCTGGGGCAAAATACTGGCTGGATGGAGCATTAGATTATTTTACAAGATTTTCCTTGGAAATTCAAGAGGTAAAAATAAAATTATCCAATATCTGATGTATCAGGGTGGTTTTTACGGAATGGGCGTTTGTCCTGTATTTTAACCTCATTAAGTAAGCCCTTTAAAATACACGCTTCTTAAGCGGTGGGTTTGATTTACCAGGGCTTGCTTAGTCTGGCAGGAGTTCAAGCTCCAGCCAGACTGCCGCAAAGCGGCGATAAGGTTGTTTTGCAAGTGGGCAAATAGCCAATGCCTGCTTGCAGGCATTGCGGATTGCGAATATCCGCTTGACTACGGAGGCTTGCCTTTATATTTTAGCTATTTGTTTCTTTTAACTTATCATTATAAATTTTCTGGTAAACTTCGTCAATTTTGGCTTCGTCAAGCTTTGTTTCAAGGAAAAACTCTGCTGCATAAAGCGCCTGGGCAACAAGCATTTCAAGACCGTTGACACCAGCCATCCCTAGTTCTTTAGCCTGTGCGGCCAGTCTGGTTTCAAGAGGGTTATAAATAACATCTGCCACAGCCTGGCATTTTGGAAACTTCTGTAAATCAACAGGGCTTGCGTCACATTTTGGGTACATACCCACAGGGCTTGTATTTACAATTATATCTGCATCAGTGTGTTTTGCAAAACATTCATCATATGTTATTGCTGTTTCTGTCTTTATAATATCTACAATAACAATGTTTCCTGCACCCATTTTCTTAAGAACTGCTACAACAGCTTTGGAAGCGCCACCGTCGCCAAGTACAACACATTTCTTTCCAGAAGGGTTAATCCCATGTTTGTTTAACATATACATAAATCCTGAAAAATCAGTATTATGCCCATAAAGTTTCCCATCCTTATTAACAATAGTATTAACTGCGCCTATAGCTTTTGCATTATCATCCATTTCATAGAGAAATGGTATAACATCCCTTTTATAAGGAATTGTTACATTAATTGCCTTAAACTCATGCTTTTCCATAAAGCCCTTAAATTCTTCTTTGCTTAAAGGGTGTATATCATATGTGTAATCTGTAAGCATTTCATGTATTTCTTTAGAATAGCTGTGCCCTAATTTCTCGCCAATTAAACCGTAATCCATTAATCCATGCCCTTTCTGTTGTTTTATTACTGTAAAGGTACTATGCCCCTTGGGCAGATGTACCAGTATTATTTTGCATATCCTTCTGGATGTGCCTGGTGCCATTTCCATGCAGATGCAATAATTTCCTCAAGGCTTGCATGTACAGGATTCCAGCCAAGTACTTTCTTTGCCTTTTCACTTGATGCAATAAGCTTTGCAGGGTCGCCTCCACGTCTTGGTGATTCCACTGCTGGTATTGGATGTCCTGTAACTTTACGTGCTGTTTCTATAACTTCTTTAACTGTAAATCCCACACCATTTCCAAGGTTAAATACATCACTTGCACCGCCATTGGCAAGGTATTTTACTGCCAGTATGTGTGCATCAGCAAGGTCTGTAACATGGATATAATCCCTTACACATGTACCATCTTTTGTATCATAATCAGTACCAAATATACTTACTGACTCCCTCTGGTTGTTTGGAACCTGGAGGATAAGAGGAATAAGGTGTGTTTCAGGACTATGTGCTTCACCAATTTCACCACTTTCATCTGCGCCACAGGCATTAAAGTACCTGAGTGCAACATAACGGAGACCATGTGCAATATCTGTCCATTTCATCATTTTTTCCATTGAAAGCTTTGTTTCTCCATATGGGTTAGTTGGCTCTGTCTTGTCTGTTTCAAGAATAGGTATACTTTCTGGTTCACCATATGTTGCGGCTGTTGATGAAAATACTATTTTATCAACGCCATGTGCTACCATGCTTTCAAGCAGCACCTTTGTACCATAAAGGTTATTGTCATAATATTTAAGAGGATTTGTCATGCTTTCACCTACAAGTGAATTAGCAGCAAAATGTATAACAGCATCTATTTTTTCATTGTCAAAAATACTGTCTACAAATTCCCTGTTACGTATATCCCCTTCATAAAATACTGCATTTTTGTTTACTGCTTCAATATGGCCTGTTTCAAGGTTATCAGCAATAACAACTTCTTCACCTGCTTTTACAAGTTCACTTACAGTATGTGAACCGATATAGCCAGCACCGCCTAATACTAAAATCTTCATAACAAATTCCTCCATTTCTTTATTTTAATTGCAAATGCAATTTATTAGCAGATTTAATAATTCTTATAATTATCTTACAGGTTTGTAATCCCTTATAAGTTTTAATGCAGGAAGTACATTGCCATTATAGTCAAATAATGCCTGGTTCGCCCATTCATTGCCACATGGGCCAGGGTCTTTTATATATTCAAGTGACTCTTTTGTCGCCCAGCCAGAACCTTGTACAGGTATCCAGCCTGGTTCCCAGTAAAAGAAGCCTGCACCAAGCCCGCCAGGCACTTTGCAAATCCTGTCAAGCAGGTCTTTCATAAATCCAGCCTGCCCTTCTTTGGTCATAGGGTATTCAATTTTATCAACAAGTTCCTGCCTTGTAGCCATCCCCTTGCGCTCTTTGTCATCCAGTTTTTCATAGTCCTTATAATCTTCCATAGTAAAGCCCATAGAAACTTCGGCTACAATTAATTCTTTGCCATAGCGTTTTGCAATATCTGCCATATTGGCGCTTAAATCATCAAGTGTCCCATGCCAGAATGGGTAGTATGAAAGCCCGATTATATCAAAATCTTCACCACGTTTTATATAGTTGTCAAACCAGCGGCGGTATAATTCATTATTACCGCCATTATCAAGGTGTATCATTGTCTTTATGCCAGGAACTGCTGTTTTAGCAGCCCGTATCCCTGCACTGGTAAAACATGCAAGGTTGTCATATTCTGGTGTACGTCCAAGGGAAGCAGCAGTCTTATCATCAAAAATCTGTCCATCTGGCCACAACATTCCATTAGAAAGTTCATTCCCTGTCTGTACCATATCTGGAAGGCATCCGTTCTCTTTGCAAATATCCATTACTTCAGTTGTATAATTATATACAGCCTGTTCAAGCTGGCTTACATCCATATTTTCCCATGCCTTTGGCTTAAACTGTTTGCCAGGGTCAGCCCAGAAATCGCTATAATGCAAATCAAGCAGTATATCCATTCCATGTGCCTTTGCCCTTCTGGCAAGCTTAAGCATTGTGCTGGTATCATTAGTACCTGCGCCATAAGGCCTGCCTTGTGCATCATATGGGTTGTTCCACAGCCTTATACGTACTGCATTAGTGCCATATGACTTAAGTATATCAAATAAGTCACCTTCTTTTCCATAGTCGTAGTATTTCGCACCACAGTTTTCTAGTTCTATAAGAGTGGAAATGTCCATTCCTTTTATAAATTTATTCATAAAAATCCCCCATGCTGCCTCTGGCAGCTCAAATATTACAGCCTCTGTGCCTGGTTTAATATATTTACAGGCTTATGTCTATCTTGTAGACTCTTTAAGTTCTACTTTATATCCTAAATAACTAATTTCTTTTACCTTAATGCCATCAAGCATGTCTATAAGCGTTTTACAGGCAGTCCTTCCGATTTCCCTTACATCAAAAGAAAGTGATGTAATTGCGGGTATATTGTGCTTAAGAAGCATACTGTCAAAAAATGATGCTATTTTAATATCAGCAGGGACTTCTATACCCTCCCTTCTGAGTTTATTAAGCACAACAGAACATATTGCATCATCCATACAGATTATACAGTCTGCACCATGCATAAATATATTGTCAACAGCCCTTTCAACCATTATGGAATTATCCTGGTCAAGATATACCAGTTCTTCTGGTATATTTGCATTTAAGTCCTTATATGCTGCCTTATAGCCATTTATACGGCTTGATGTAACCATATGTGCTTTGCTGCCGCCTATAACTGCTATGCGTTTAAGGTTTTTCATAAGCAGCATTGAAGTGAGTTCTTTGCACCCCTCAAAATGGTTATGCTCTATCTGGACAACGTTATTATATGCAGACATTCCAATAACTACAAATGGAAATTCCTGTTTTAACAGTAGTTTTACTGCTTCATCTTCTATAAGGGTACGCATAAGTATAACACCATCTACTTTGCTGTTAGACACTATGCGTTCCAGCTGTCCTAAATCACTATTATTGCAAACTGTTAAAATTATATCATATCCATATAATGATGCCATTTCCTGAAGCCCTACAAGGCAGTTCTGGAAATATGACATGTCTTCAATACCATAATCAGAAGGCATTACAACACCTATATTATAAGTTTTTGATTTTGCAAGCCCTTGTGCTATAACATTTGGCTTGTAGTTGTTTTCTTCCATATAAGCCTTTACACGCTGTCTTGTGGCTTCACTTATACGTCCTTTTCCTGATATAGCCCTGGAAACTGTAGTCTTAGATATTCCAAGGTTTTCTGCTATATCTGCTATTGTAATACTTTTATTCACTTTACCATCTCCTGGGCCAGCCTGTTGCGCAAACGGTTGCTCTATAAATAATTTACCAACTTTCAACAGATAAGTCAAGAGGAAATGTAATAGTTTCACGTCCGTTTCATAAATTTTTATACCTGAAACCTTTAAATACAAGATAATTTCCAGTTATCTTGTGTATGGTAAACGGACGGTTTCTGTGCCAGGGCCAGAATATTCCGTACAGGGGTACGCTTCCGCTACGGTGGCATACGCAGCGGC
>CAJTRU010000057.1 GCA_910579085.1 uncultured Lachnospiraceae bacterium
GGTTAAAGTGCCCCTTTTATGGAATAATTCATGGCATCTGGCACGCAAAACCTGTTACCAGCAGCCTGTAATAAAACACAAAATAAAAAGATAATTGTAAATGGGATGGTGGGGAATGATTTTGCTAGTCACTTATAGATATGTGTAATAATTATTGTTATCATGGATATTAATGTGAAAAAGATACCACTATACTGCCGTTTGTCTAAATCACCTTCACCTCACCATAATTTCCAGTTATCTTATTTATTTTGTGTTTATGTTATGTTTTCTGTGGTTTTTGCCAGGTTACACCAGAAACCCTGCGTCCGTCGTCATACACAAACAAAAGATAACTGGAAATTATATCATATATAGCAACTGTTTGCATTCCAGGTTTTTATATGCTAATATGTTTCTGGAATAAAAATCCTGTTAGAAGATGGAAGGAGAATATTATGGGACAGAACAATCCAATAGTAACTTTTGAAACAACAGCGGGTGTTATAAAGGCAGAGTTATACCCAGAGATAGCACCAAATACAGTAAACAATTTTATTTCCCTTGTAAGTAAGGGATTTTATGATGGCCTGGTTTTCCACAGGGTAATCAAAGGATTTATGATACAGGGAGGAGACCCTGACGGGAACGGGACAGGCGGGCCTGGATATTCAATTAAGGGTGAATTTGCACAGAATGGTTTTGAAAATAATTTAAAGCATACAGCAGGAGTCCTTTCAATGGCACGTTCTGGTATGCCGGATTCTGCTGGCTCACAGTTTTTTATAATGCATAAAAATGCACCACATCTTGATGGCTCTTATGCAGCATTTGGCATGGTTACAGAAGGCATGGAAGCAGTTAATGCCATTGCGGAAACAGCTACAAATGGAATGGATATGCCTGTTGAACCACAGGTTATGGTTAAAGTTACTGTAGATACAGCAGGTGTTAGTTACAGTGAACCAGAAAAATGTTAATAACTGCCTGTACAGGGCAGCAGGGGGATAAATTTGAAACCACATATTGAATTAGACAAACTTTTAAAAAGTATTAATAAAAAAAGTTATCCCGCATATAAAAGCCTTAAGGGAAATTACCAGTTTGAAGGGTATATCCTGGATATATGCCATGTACAGGGAGACCCGTTTGCAGCGCCTTCTAAGTTAAGTGTCTGTGTAGGGAAGGCGCAGGCAGGGTTTCCAGAGGAATATTATAGTACAGGTTATAGAAAAACAGCACTGGCTGACTATCTGGCAAGGCAGTTTGGCAGGGCTGTACAGAAATATTCATTCCAGGCAGAAGGTTCTGGCAAAAGCGGGCTTATAAATGTAAGCAGGTGCGGGCAGGAAGTCCTGGAAAGGACAGCGGTTGAAATAAATAATGGTAATATCCTTGTCCGCTTTGAAGCAGGCTTTCCAGCATTTGGAAGGACTATTAATGCAGATGGGCTTAGGAAAATATTATTTAATTATCTTCCAGAGATTGTGCGTAAGTCACTTTATTATAAAAACCTTGACCATGCAAAAGTTAAGGGTGTTATTGAACTTTCTGAAGACCAGCATGTTTTAAGGGAAGAAATCCAGAAAAGGCATCTTGTGGCATTTGTGGCAAATGGTTCAGTCCTTCCAAGGGAAAGTGGCATTTCACAGAAACCTATGGCAAATGCAACGGCTTTTAAATCACCAGAAAGCATGGAGGTTGAAATAGAGCTTCCATATAAGGGCAGAATTAAAGGGATGGGAATTCCAGAAGGCATAACACTGGTGGTTGGCGGCGGGTATCATGGGAAGTCTACACTGTTAAAAGCACTTGAACAGGGTATTTACCAGCATATTGCAGGTGATGGCAGGGAATATGTTGTAACATCTGGAACGGCTGCTAAAATAAGGGCAGAGGATGGACGGGCAGTATCGCATGTTGATATTTCGCCATTTATTAATAACCTGCCAAATGAAAAAGATACAGTAGATTTTTCTACAGAGGATGCCAGTGGTTCTACTTCACAAGCAGCCAATGTTGCTGAAGCAGTCTGTGCAGGTGCAAAAGTACTTTTGATTGATGAGGATACATGTGCAACTAATTTTATGGTAAGGGATGCACTTATGCAGGAAGTAGTTTCTGGTGAACATGAACCAATTACGCCGTTTACAATGCAGGCAAGGGAAATGTACGAAAAGTATGGCATATCAGTAATACTTGTAGCAGGAAGCTCAGGTTCTTACTTCCATATTGCAGATAAAGTCCTTCAAATGGATAATTACCATGCATATGATATAACGGATAAGGTACAGCAGGTTTTAAAAGGCAGGGAAAACCAGTACCAGGAACATATGGACGCACCTGTATCTGCTGGTGTACTGTTTAGTGGAAGTAAACGTATGCTGGAAACAAGAAAGGCAGACAGGAAAAAAGGACAGGTTAAAATTAAACAGTCTGGTAAGGACAGCTTCTCAATTGGCAAGGAAACTGTTGATTTGAAATATGTAGAACAGCTTGTAGATTATGAACAGGTGGCAACATTGTCATATTGCCTGAAAGCACTTATAGAACAGATGGAAACAAGGAAAACTGATGTAGTAAGTGCAGTGGACAGGCTATGGGCACAAATCCAGGTAAAAGGATTAAAGTCACTCTGCCCGGGTTCTTACCTGCCTGTTTCAATGGCACAAGTGCGCAGGCAGGATATATTTGCATGTCTTGACAGATACAGGGGTATTAAATAGGAGCAGGTGTGTATGATTATTGCAGTACAGGAAAATAATTTAGAAGAGTGTGTGGACATTATACGCAGAAGTTTTAAAACGGTTGCAGATGAATTTGGCATTACTGAAGAAAATGCCCCAAGTTTTACAGCTTTTGCAACTACGTTAGAACGGCTTCAGTACCATTATTTCCAGGAAAAAAGACCAATGTTTGCGTATTACCAGGATGGGCACATTATTGGCTATTATTCATTATTAAAGCAGGAAGGCGGGGAATGTGAGTTAAATAATTTATGTGTCCTTGATGGATACAGGCATAATAATATTGGTAAGAAGCTTTTAGAACATGCTTTTTTAGAAGCAGCAAAAATGGACTGTTCTATAATAAATATTGGAATTGTAGAGGAAAATATAAAACTACGTGAATGGTATGAAGCAAACGGGGCAAAACATACTGGAACAAAGAAATTTGATTTTTTTCCGTTTACATGTGGTTATATGAGGAAGGAAATATAATGAAGGTTAAAACTGGCCTTCATTATATTTTTATTATTATTTTTTTAATAAGTGATTTATGCCTCCATTGGGAATGTTTCTGTGGTGGCTTTTTTTTGTATGTTGCCAGTTATAAGTATATATTCTGGATTAATAACAGGCTGGTATAATATAAATTTTCTATATATTGCAACTTTTATAAATTTTTGCTGTCTATATTATTAGAGAAGGGTAAAATAAAAATATAAAGACTTTAAGGAGCAGAAGATGGAGGATGAAGAAATAATACAGCTTTTATGGGACAGAAAGGAAACAGGGCTGGAAAGCCTGTCTGAAAAGTATGGAAAATATTGTTTTTCTGTTTCATGCCGTATTGTAAATAATGAAGAGGATGCTAAGGAATGTGTAAATGATACGTGGTTTAGTGCCTGGAATTCAATTCCGCCGCAGAAGCCTTCTAACCTGGGCGGTTATCTTGCCAGGCTTGTACGCAATATTTCAATAAATTGTTACAATAAAAAACATGCAGCTAAACGCGGAGGTGGAAATATGGATTTAGCTTTAGAAGAATTGCCAGAATGTGTAACAGGAAGAAATAAGCCAGAGGAAAGGCTGGAATTAGAATTTCTTGCCAGTATAATAGCAGAATTTTTAAATACACAGGATAAGACAAAACGCTGGATTTTTATACAAAGGTATTTCTTTATGGCAGGTACTAGTGAGATATCCTGTAAACTTGGAATTAAAGAGGGTACTGTTAAATCAACATTATGCCGTATGCGTAAACAGTTAAAGAAGTGGCTTGAAAAGGAGGCTGTATATTTATGAAAAAGGAAGAAATCCTTTTACAGGCTATAGGGATGCTTCCAGATGAAATAATTATGGAAAGTGTGACAGAGGAACTTCTGGAAGGAGCTGCTAATATTGAAAAAGAGGAAAAGAGACGGAAG
Source organism: uncultured Lachnospiraceae bacterium (assembly GCA_910579085.1). GTDB lineage: Bacteria > Bacillota > Clostridia > Lachnospirales > Lachnospiraceae > Butyribacter. The sequence continues at coordinate 4,130 of CAJTRU010000057.1, forward strand.
TTTTTACATAAATGCAGTTATGTCCTGGCTGCTGCTGCCTGCTTTGCAGTAATTGTAACTGGCTTGTTACAGTTAAAAAGGAATAGTGTGCAACAGCAAAATATTATTAATGGTAAAAATAAAAATTCTGTCGCAGTAGAAAGTAAAAGCAATAATATAAAGCTTTATATTTATAAAGATACAGAAAGTACTGGACAGCAGAAATCTAGTGAACAGGATAAAAGTGATACTGGCAAGAGGGAAATTTTATATGGAAAGCCAGTTAAACTGGAAACTGTAAAATTGTTCCAGAACAGCAGTGCCAGCAGAAAGACAAAAGAGAGGGAATATATTATTTTTGGCACGGACAGTGATTTTTACTTTACAATTACTGGCAAACCGGGTAAAACTTATATACTTAACAGAAAAACCGGGAAAAAACATTTTGTAAATGGAAAAGAAACATTATGTAAAGCAGGGGATAAGGTTTATTTTGATATATCTGGCGTGGAAGCAGGCAAAGACATTAAAGAAAATATAGAAATATGGGATAAAAAGGGGGTGGAAGTAACGGCATATATAGATTTATATTTAAAAAATAGCAAAAAACCTGAACCAGCAGGAAGGTTTTATATTGGGAAAAAGAATAAAGAAATAAAGGATAAGAAAGGGGATGTATATTATGGATTTCTTGAAGTTAAAAATTGGGATTAGAAAGTATTGCCAGTTATTCTTTATGTTAATGGCAATAATATTAACAATAGGAACAAGCCAGGCAGCAGGCAGCGGGGCAGTAAAAAAGACATCTGTTAATATGGATAAGTGGGCAAAAACCAAAAAACTGGAGGATAAAAGCCTGTTATATAAAAAAGTACCTGTATATGGCAAGGATGAAAAGCAGAAGATTAAAAAATACCTGCTTTCACTTCCAGATAAAATAACTGAAGAAGAAGCAGAGAAAAAAGGCATAGCAGTACAGTCATACAATTTTGATAAAAATAATTTTAATGCTGTGTGGCAGGGGTTTTATAAGTATGCCAGGGAGGGGGAAAAGGCATTAATCAAAAAAGATGGCGTAATCAAGTGCTATGCTGAACCATTTAAAGCAGCCATTGTACTTTTAAGATACACTACAGAAGGTGACATCCACTATACTTATATATCATTTATAGAAGGTGAATATTATGTAGTAGCTGATTACAGCAGGGATAAATATATGAAGAGTGCCCCAGATGGCATTGATGAAATTGGAACTTTTAAATCTTTAAGAAAAAGAAGAGAGATTATAAAGTATGGAAATAAGAATTATTATGATGTGATATATTCTGTTTTTAAGAAACCAGGTATTTCCAAAAAAGAGATTAAAAGGATTATTAATAAAAAAGATTCATATATTGGTAAATATTATAATTTATTTGACTATTATAAATCAATTAAATAAGCCAGGTATACGCCTGTTTCATAAATTTCCACATACAACAAACTGGGTATGGGATAATTTCCAGTTATCTTTTGTCTGTGTTTTTGTATGACGACGGACGCAGGGTTTGTGGTGTTCCACTAAATTATTCCACTCCAGAAAGCATGCCGGAGACATGGCTTTTGCACGCATTGCGCTACGTCAGCCCACGCAGCAGTGCATAGTATCCCTAAATATAAAAGAGGAAACTGCCGTTCCTTTTTTATATTTAGGGATACAAACACTGCGTGGGCTGAAGTGCTCCTGTCATGGAATAATATTAGATGGAACACCAGGAACCTGCTGTACACCACCAAACACAAAAAATATGATATACATGTAAAATAAATACTATAACTGGAAATTATGGTGAAAAAAAGTGACTTAGACGTACGGAAATACAGTGATATTATTTTAGTATTAATATACTATATATGAAAGCACTGGATATTACACTGTATAATAAGTAACTAACAGAATAAATTCCTCCCATTTCCAGTTATTTTTTTATTTTGTGTTTTATTTCAGGCTGCTGGTGGCAGGTTTTGCGTGCCAGATGCCATGAATTATTCCGTAAAAGGGGCACTTTAACCCCGCTGGAGCGTGCCCCTGTATGGAATATTCTGGCTCTGGCACTAAAAACCGTCCGTCCGCCAAATCACACCACCAAAAAATAACTGTAAATTGTCCTGCCAGTTTTACATTTTGTGACATAATCCGGCACAATATGACATAAATTTTTTGCTCTTTTTTGGAATATTTTGATATAAATATTTGACGAAACACAACATCTAGTGTAAAATTATTGTAGTATTTAGTATTGTATATGTTACTTATATTAACTTTATGTTATATTATGTATTGTATACAGGATATGAAGCTATAATAAATATGGTGAAAGGTTTGTATTTAAAATACAAGGGAATGGAGAGCAAAATGGATGAAAATAAGAGGACAGCTCTTAAAAATGTGGGAGTTAATATTGATGAAGCCAGTGAAAGGTTTATGGGCAATTATACATTTATGGATAAATGTTTCAGGATGTTTATAAATGATAATAACTTAATAAGACTTAAAGAAGCAGTTTCCAGTAATAATATAGAAGAAGCATTTATAGCAGCACATACTTTAAAAGGTGTATGTGGTGAATTATCTATATATAAACTTGGCAGCATTGTCTGCCAGATGTCATATATGTTAAAGGGAGGGGATATAGAGTCAGCTTCTGAAATTATGCCAGAAGCCTTATATGAGTATGAAATGTTATCAAAGGTTTTTAACACCTGCCTGCCTTTAGCAGAGTAAACAAATTCCCAGGGCTTTTTGCCCTGGTTTTTTTAAATATACAATAGATTTTGGGGTTTGGTTGTGGTATAATGCAGAATGTCATGTCAAGGCTCTTTAAAATACGAAAGGAGGCATTACTGATGCGTTATTATTATCCTGATTATTTTGACAGGTTTACATGCGTAGGAGGGATGGAGTGCCCTGACAGTTGCTGCCATATATGGCAGATTACAGTTGATAAAAAAACCTTGAAAAAGTATAAAAAGGTTGGAGGAGTGCTTGGGCAGCGTATGCGTGAAAAGATTGATTTCAGGACAGGCAATATAAAGCCGCATGGTGAAGAGAACCGCTGTGAATTCCTTAATAATGATAATCTTTGTGATATAGTCCTTGGGCTTGGTGAGGATTATCTTTGCCATACATGCCATACACATCCAAGACATGAAGAAGTATATTATAATGTACGTGAGCGTTCACTTGCAATTACATGCCCTATAGCATGTAAAGAACTGCTTATGCGTGAAAAGCCTGTTGTTATAAAGATAGAAGAAGATAATAAAAAAGACAGACATGACAGGTATTTTGATGCACCGTTGTTTGGACAGCTTGAAAATGTACGTGACGGGATGCTAAAACTTGCACAGAAAAGGGATACAGGCATATTTGAACGTATGTCCCTGCTGCTTGGGATGGCACATGATATAGAAAGGCGTATAAGAAAAAGGCAGTCGAGAAACAAAAACGGGCTTATAAATAAAATATTCCCATCATTCCAGGAATTTACCCCTGGTGAGGTGGATGAGATAAAAAAGATTATTTCTTCCTATAGTGATGTTTCTGCATACAATAGTATGGCAAAACATATTATAACAGAAGGTATTTCTGCAAAGCAGGCAATCACAGATATGTTATTTACATTATGTACAATGGAACCTTTAAAGAATACATGGATACCATATATACAAAGCGTAATTAATATCAGGATACAGATGGGGGAAGAAGAGTATATAAAGTGCCAGAAAGAATTTAAAGAAGAAATAACAGAAATACAGCTTGAACAGCTTTTGTTTTATTTTGTTTATCTTTACTGCTGTAGTGCAACATATGACAGGATGCTGCTTGCTAAAATTAAGATGGCAGTTGCCAATACTATAATAATACGTGAGCTCTGGTTTATGAAATGGCTTGAAGATGACAAGATGCTTACAGAAGATGCACAGGCAGAACTGGCACACTGGTTTGTGCGTGAGGTTGAAAATTCAGATGAAAATATAGAACAATGGGACAGTCTTATGCAGAGAAACCAAAGATTTTCGCTAGAGATGATGTTGGATATTTTAATGTTATTGAAAGGAAATGAGGATTGATATGGAATACAAAATTTTAGAGAGAGATGCAAAGCTTGGTGATTACAGTGCAGCCATGAAACTCCAGCAGAGGCAGGAGAAGCTGGAACCCCTCCCTATAAGGGATGCCTTTGGTTATACCCTGGCATGGTGTCCTGAGGCAGTACCTGCCAGACTGCTTGATGACATTAACAAAATGTATAACAGCATTTCAGTAACAGACATTGATACTGATATTTCCATTGAAAAGGAGTCATTCCATAGCTGCCGTATAGAAGGCGCTGATACATCACTTGATGAACTTTTTGATATTTTCAGGGCAAAAAGGACTGAAAAAAAAGGTGATAAAATGATTTTAAATACATACAGGGCAGTTAAATTCCTTAATCTTACAGCAAAAAGAAATACAGACACACTTGTGCGCCTCTGGGAAATAGTTACGGATGGTGTATGCGATAACCCAAACCTTTCAGGAAGCAAATTCAGGACAGGGGTTGTTACTGTTGGCACACACCAGGCCCCGGAAATAGAACTGCTTGATTACTGTATGAAGCAGTTTTTTGATTTTTATAATGGTGACAATATAGAATGTCCATATATAAAAGTTGCCATAATACATTTTTATTTTGTATATATGCACCCGTTCTGTGATGGCAACGGGCGTATTGCAAGGCTAATTACATCAGATTTCCTTATACATTCCGGGCTTGATAATTTCAGTGCACTGACACTTAGCAAGACAATTAATGAAACAGCACCAGATTATTACCAGGCAATAGAGAATAGTGAGAATTCATTACATGATGTTACACCATTTATCCAATACATGTTAAAGACAGTGTATGATAATTTATATGAAGTACTTGAGGGACAGGGCAGGTATATTGTAAAACATACAGACTGGAGGCAGGTATTTGTATGAATAAAGGGTTAAAGAAACTTACAAAGAAAGAAAGAGCTGTATATCTTTCTTTAGCTTCGGTTTTTTTTATTCTGCTTTCATTGGTATTTACTTATTTTAAACCAATTAATACAATAGATTATATGGTAAGTGATTTTTTCTACCAGTCAATTGTTGAGAAAAAAGAGAGAAACTTAAATATCAAGATAATTGCCATAGATGAAAGAACTACCAGCAAACTTGGCAGTTTTAAAAACTGGGACAGAAGTGAAGCCGCAAGGCTTATAAATTACCTGAATAACAATGGTGATGAACCAGATGTTATTGCATTTGGTCTTGATTTCCACGGTGAAAAAGACAGTAAAGGGGATACAGAGCTTATAAATGCCTGCCGTGAGCATAAAAATGTCTGTATAAGCTCAATCGTAGAAACAGAAACAAAAAAGGAAGCCAGGGCAAAAAATGTACGTCTGGTTTCTATGGCATCAGGGACAGACAAATCTGAAGAGAAATTATATGCAGGGACATCTGTTTATAACCCACCACAGGATACAATGGGCGGCGAGAGAATAACAGGGGTATACACACCATTCAAAGCCCTGCTGCCACATATTGCAACGGGTGTTATAAATACAGCAAGAAGCGATGAAGACGGCTACGTAAGGAATTTAATTGCAAGTGTTAATTATAATGATACACATTATGAAAGCTTTCCTATTATAATATTCAGGATGTATTTATACCAGAATGGTAAAGACTATGATATACCAGAAGCTAACTATGAAAATGAGCTTGGTATAAATTACTCTAAAAATGGTGGTAATTTCAAAACATATTCATATTATGATGTTATAACAGGCAGAGTGGATAAAAAGAGGTTTAAAAACAGTGTTGTGCTTGTTGGCGACTATACAGAAGGAAGTACATATAATGTACCAAACCGCAGGACATCAGAGATAAATGAAATTGAACTCCAGGCAAGCATACTAAGTGCATTAGTACAGAATAATACTATACATTATGCGCATAAATGGTTTCTTGCTATATGGTATTCACTTTTTGCAGTGCTTTTTTTTATAGCAACATCACACAGCAGCGGGCCAAGCATGATTTTTTCATCGGTTTTTCTTATTGCAGGGCAGGTGGTTTCAAGCTGTTTGTTAAATATATGGGGATACTACATACCACTTCTGCGTATTATAATGCTTATTATAACTATTGCAGCAGCAAACCTTATAGCAGGTTATATTATTATAAAACGGCAAAGGTATTCGCTTGAAAAGGTGTTTAAGAAATATGTTGATGAACAGGTAGTTAATGAAATTAAAGATGGCGGGATAGATGTGGCAATTGGCGGCAAAAGGAAAAATATAGCAGTCCTTTTTGTGGATATAAGGGGATTTACACCACTTTCTGAAAATCTTTTGCCAGAACAGGTTGTAGATATCTTAAACAGCTACCTTACAATTATTGCAGATGCAGTAGCCAGCAATGGCGGCACGCTGGATAAATTTATAGGGGATGCTGCAATGGCTGTATTTAATTCACCATCTGACCTTGATGATTATGTGTTCAGGGCTGTATGTACTGCCTGGGATATAGTTTCCAATGGGGCTGCACTGCGCCAGGAGTGCCTGGAGAAGTATGGTGTGGAAGTAGAGTTTGGCATTGGAGTCCACTGTGGTGATGCAGTTATAGGCAATATTGGGAGCCAGAGCAGAATGGAGTACACAGCAATAGGTGATACAGTAAATACAGCTTCAAGGCTTGAAGGAGTGGCAGAGCCAGGGCAGATACTTATAACAAGGGCAGTTGCAAGAGGGGCTGGCAACAGGATTGAAATATCATTTGCAGGGGAATACAGCCTTAAAGGCAAGAAAAAGAAAATTGCTGCATATGAAATTAATAATATTAAGGAAAGACCAGAGCCATTGAAACGTGAAAAAAGCATTGAAGAAAAATATGCAGAAGGCATAAAAGAAATCAAAAAAGTACATGAAAAATGCCTGACTAATGTGCAGGTAATAAAAGAAGATATTAAGGAGGGGATTAAGGAAGGCATAAAAGAAGCAGGAAACAGCGGCAGCGGAATTGCTGGAATACTGGCTGGCAGAAGCCAGAATACAACAGAGGCAGTAAAAGGGGGAAAGTAATGGGAAAATTATATTGCATACCATCACTCAAGGAGATAGACAGTTATCTTGGATTTGCAGAAAAATATAATGCATGTTTTGAGTATAATGATTTCTTTATACCAGGACTTCTTGATGATGGGGCAGCACTTGACAGAATAATAAAAAAATATATGTCAGTACGTCATGGCAGCAGTAATGATACAATGCATGGTGCATTTCTTGATATATGTGTAAACAGCGCAGATATAAAGATATTTGAAGTAAGTGATTACAGGGTGCGCCAGTGCATGGATATTGCTGTAAAAATGGGGCTTAAGGCAGTTATATTCCATACAAATTATATTGTAAACTTCAGGCTGCGTTCATATATTGATACATGGATTGACAGAAATGAAGAATACTGGAGGCAGATTTTAAAAGATTACAAGGAACAGCAGGTGTATATTGAAAATATGTTTGATGATGCACCAGGCATGTTAAAATCACTTGCAGAAAGAATGGCAGACGAACCACGTTTTGGGGTCTGCCTGGATGTTGCACATGCATGTATATCAGGTTCTCATTTAGAAGACTGGTATAGTGAAATGTCACCTTACGCAAAACATATCCATATTAATGATAATGATGGCATTGAGGATTTGCACAATCCTGTAGGTACAGGCATAATAGAGTGGGACAAGTTCAGCAGATGGTGCAGCGGGCTTGGCAAAGAGCCATCAGTGCTTGTTGAAACCAGGGGATATGTAAATCTGGAAAAATCAGTTGAATATATGCAAAACAACAATATATATCCATTTGTATAGGAAGGAAGGGTAGTATATATGGTTTCAGAATCAGTTGTAAAGGCAATGATGGAAACATCAGCATTAAGTTTTGTTGTTCCGTTTGCATTTGTACTTATATGGAAGATGAGGTTCCGCAAAAGCATAATTCCATCATTAACAGGTGTACTAGTGTTTTTAACATTTGGCATAATATTAAAATCAGTGCCAAACCTGCTTTTTCTGTCAGTGGACAGCCCTGTTTCACGTTTTATCAACGGAAATATATGGGCTTATGCAATATATTGCGGGCTGGCAGCAGGCATATTTGAAGAGGCAGGACGCTATGTGTCATTTAAGCTTTTACTTAAAAATCATGATTACAGGGAAAGCTCTGTTGCATATGGTCTTGGTCATGGTGGTATTGAGTGTATTGTAGTTCTTGGTTTTGCGATGTTACAGAACTTTACATATGCCCAGATTATAAATGCAGGCCAGATGGAAGAGATGATATCAACATTTCCAGATGAAAGTGCACAGGCTGTTTTCAGGGAATTACAGCAGGCTGTTATAAATATGACTGTACAGGACTGTATATGGGCAGGTGTTGAAAGGCTTTCAGCACTGGTACTCCAGGTATCATTATCAGTACTTGTATACCAGGCGGCCAGGGTACAGAATAAAAAATATTTCCTTGCAATAGCAGTAATGCTCCATGCACTTATAGATGTGTTTGCAGCATTCAGCCAGCAGGGCAGCATACCAGTTGCTACTATAGAAATAGTTATAATTATTTATGCACTTATAGTTTCAATATTTGCTTATAAGATATATGCAAACCTTCCGCATGATGAAAGAAAATCTGCTGAAAGCAGGAAAAACTGGGCATTTGCGTCCAAAAAACTAGAAAAAGGCAACAGCAGCACAGGAGACAATAATGGCAAATAAACCCCTTAAAATACTTATACTGGAAACCAGAAAGTTAAGTTATGGCTCATCAAGTGTATTTTTAAAGCTGGTATGTGGAATATTAAGGGAAAAAGGGGCAGATGTGACACATTGTATTATAAATGACCCCGAAGCTGACAGTGTGCTGCTAGAGAGCTTTTCAGGCAAGAGTTTTGATGCAGTAATAGGCATGAACTCCGTACTGGCACTGGCAGAATGTGACAGCGGCAAGTACCTTGATAGTATAAATGCACCATTTATAAATATTATAGCTGACCATCCAATGCATGTGCATAAATACCTTGAAGTGAGGCTTAAGAGGTACTATGTAATATGCCTTGACAAACATCATAAAGAATATATTGGCAAGTATTACCCACATATTAAAAAAACTGCTGCAATACCTCTTGGCGGGATAAAATACATGCCAGATGGGGAAGATAAAGAAAAGTATTATAGTTACAGCCAGTTTGCAAAACGCAAGTACCATATATTTTTCCCTGCAACATATACACCGCCGTCATATTACAAGCGGGTTATGGAAGAAACTAATATAAGCTATGTAAAGCAGGCAGAAGAAATAATGTATGCAATACTGGATGGTGACACCTCCCCGGTACATGAACTTTACAGGAATATTACATCATGGAAAGAGGAGCGTTTTGCGGCAAGGATGTATAAAGCAAGGTATATTGACAAATATATACGTGACTGTTTCAGGGATATGGCAGTATCCGCCCTGTTAGAAGAAGGATATAAGGTTGATGTGGCAGGTGCAAGGTGGGATATGTACAACGGGCGTTATAAGGACAGGCTGGTTATACACAGACAGAAGGAGTATACAGATATACCAGAGGCAATGGCAAATTCACAGGTTGTATTAAATGTCCAGCCATTATTTACAGAAGTGCCGCATGACAGGGTTTTTAATGCAATGGCAAATGGTTCGGCGGTACTGTCTGATACTTGCAGTTATATTGAAGCAAACTATAAAAATAACATGTTGCTTTTTAATATAGGAAATATCCATGAGAGCATTGCAGGAATGGAAAATATATTAAACAATACAGAAAAGCTTTATAAAATGGCATCAGACCTTAGAAATTTATCAGAAAATGAAACATGGTATGACAGATGTGCCCGGATTACCGGGTTTATTAATGAAATTTTAAATGTTTTGTAATTGACAATCCTGGCAAATAAAAGGTATTATACCATCTGTGGGAATTCTTAAATGTAAAGGGATGTTTTGTATATGCTATATAAGTATCTTAAATTCGATAAAAAAAGAATAACATATTTTATAATTATAATATTATTTATCTGTATATTACAGTATATTGTTACAGGCTCAATGGTTTCAAAGCAGGTTGTAACTACAGAAGCAGGTAATGTAAACAGCAGCGTTATTGGTATTATAGACAACGAAGAGGTAATACGCCAGAAATTCCATTTTGACAGGAAAGTTGTGCTTTCGCAGTTTATATTAAGCTTTGGTTCATTTGAAAGGAAAAAAGTTGGTGATACCCTGGAAATACAAATGACTGATGCTGATAACAATATTGTATATGAAACAGATATTGATGTAGACAATATAACCGCAAACCAGACATATACAGTAAATATGGAAAATACTGTTACAATACCTAAAGGTGTTACTTGCTGTATAAGGCTTACATGCAGTTCTGGAAATATGCCGTATGCAGTTATACCAACACTGAATACTACTAACAGGACAGACCCTAATACTTATATGTCAACTCTTAAGATGCAGACACGCAAGAAATCATTAAATATATCTTATACATATTCGTATAGGCAGATATATCCACTTATAGTCCTTATACTTGAATTTGTACTGGTATTTGTAATATGTTTTGAGCGTGTAACAGCTTATGCGCCATTTTATATTAAAAAGCGCCAGAAACAGCAAAGGCGTGAGGAAAAAGAGCTAAAACTGCATGAAACAGCAAGTGAAAGCCGCAACAGGAAAAATACAGATAAAAAGACGGACAGGAACGCTGGCATAAAAAAACAGAAAAAAATAAAACGAGGGAAAGGCATAAGGGAATTTGTAATATACTGCCTTTCAGAACCAAAGGTTCTAAAAAATATAAGAAGGTTTATTATATTCTTTAACCCGCTTGTGCTTTTTATAATACTTGAAACGATGAACAGCACAATTTCAGGCATGTATCCGAATGTATGGATATTTACATGGATACTGCTGCTTGCTGTCCAGTTTGCAATTTATGCAATTGCAGGCAATATGTATACAGCAATGCTTATAATGGATGCAGTATTATTCCCGGCAGGGCTTGGCAATCTTTTTATAATGAACGTAAGGGGCACACCACTTCTGCCAGCAGATATTTTCGGGCTTGCAACAGCAACAGAGGTGGCCTCAACATATACACTAAAGTTTAAACCAGCAGAATTTATAATGATTCCAGCTTTTATAATCTGGATTATGCTTGTGGTACGTTTCAGGGAAAAGACAAACAAAAACACAGTCCAGGCAGCGCAGAAACCATTACTCCGCAGCAAATTAATTAAACGTGGGGCGCATGTAATAACTGCTGTTGCAATATTTATGGTGTTATACAGTTCAGGGCTTTTAGAATTATGTGGCATAAAAGACAATGTTTGGAATAAGGTTGCCTCATGCAAATCAAACGGCTTTTACATGAACTTCTTTATTAACTTAAGATACCTTAAAGTATCAGAGCCATCAGGGTATTCACATGATGCAGTTGCGCAGATATTAGACAGCGTAAAAGAGGAAGCCGCTGTACAGCCAGCCAGCGGCGGGGCAATAGAGGCTAAAGAAGACGGCACAGCACTTTATAACAGTGACTTTAAACCATGCACAACACTAGATGGCAAAAAGCCAGATATAATATTAATAATGAATGAAAGCCTTGCCGACTTTTCACTTGTAGGTGATGTTAATTATAACAGGGACCCATTAGAATATATACACAGCATGAAGGAAAATACAATAAAAGGGCTTGATTATGTGTCAGTGTTCGGGGCGGGTACAAGCAATTCTGAATTTGAGGCAATGACAGGTAATACCATGTCATTTTTCCCAAGCGGATGCAATGTATACCAGCAGTTTATGCATGAAGTGACATACTCAATGCCATCATATCTTAAGAGCCTTGGGTATACATGTAATGCAATACACCCTAGCAGCGGTACTAACTGGAACAGAATTAACACATATAAAAGCATGAAGTTTGACCAGTTTATTACAATTGAGGACTTTAAAAATCCTGAATATGTAAGGTATATAAGTGACAAGGAAAGCTATAAGAAAGTAATAGAACTTTATGAAGAACATGACCGCAGCAAGCCAATGTTTATGTTTGACATGACAATCCAGAACCACGGCGGCTACCTTACCAATACAAACTGGAAAGAACCGGTTTATGTAGAGGACTCATATTATGATGAAGCCAAGGAATTCCTTTCGGCAACAAAAGTGTCAGATGATGCGTTTAAATATCTGGTTGAGTATTTTGAAAAGCAGGAGAACCCTGTAATAATCTGTATGTTTGGTGACCACTGGCCATCCATAGAAACTGGTTTTTATGAAGAACTGCTTGGCAAGCCACAGAATGAGTGGGAACTTGAAGATATACAAAAGCGTTATGCAACCCCGTTTGTAATATGGGCAAACTATGATATACAGGAAGGGGACAATGTACTTATAGGCAATAACCTGGTTGAAAACCTGCTGCTTAAAGAAGCAGGAATTGAACTTCCGCTTTATAATAAATATGTTGAGAAAGTTTCAGAGGACATACCAGTTATAAATGTAAACGGGTATATGGACAAGGAAGGAAACTGGCATAAATATAATTCAGATGAAACGGAAGAAGAGGCAGAGCTTCTGGATAATTATAAAATACTCCAGTATGGATATTACAGTGACCCTGATAAAGAAAAAATGTCAGAACTGTTTGGAATGGAAAATTGAGAGGCTTAGTATGAAACTGTTAAAACAATTTTTAATAATAATCTTGGTATCATTTATTGGTGAAATATTAAAAGAGGTAATACCATTTCCTGTACCAGCAAGCATATATGGGATGATAATAATGTTTGCATGTCTTGGCACTGGCATAATAAAGGCAGAACAGGTTAGCGGCGCAGGTGATTTCCTGGTTGAAATAATGCCAGTTATGTTTATACCAGCGGCAGCAGGGCTTATGGACTCATGGGGTATATTAAAACCTGTGCTTTTGCCAGTATCAGTTATAACAGTGGTGTCTACCATAATAGTAATGGTGGTTTCTGGCATAGTGACCCAGTTTGTGTTAAAACATCAAAAATAATTTCCAGATACCATTCATATCTGGCATTATACCAGCGGAAATGGAGAATTTAGTTATTATGCAGGATTTTTTAAACAATTCAGTGTTTTTCGGGGTAGTTTTAAGCCTTGCTGCATATGGTGCAGGGTTATGGATTAAGAATAAATTCAGACTTGCAATTTTCAACCCGCTTTTAATAGCAATTATTATTGTAGTTGCTGTATTAAAGCTGGCGGGCATAAAATACAGTGTATATAATGAAGGTGCAAAATATATAAGCTACCTGCTGACACCAGCAACCGTGTGCCTTTCAATACCATTGTACAGGCAGGTGGCAATATTAAAAAAGAACTGGAAAGCAATAATGGCAGGAGTGGTATCAGGTGTCCTGTCCAGCATGGGAAGTGTGCTGGTAATGGCAATGCTTTTTGGAATAACACACGAACAATATGTGACACTTCTGCCAAAATCTATTACAACAGCAATAGGCATGGGGGTTTCAGAAGAACTTGGCGGGATAACATCAATAACAGTAGCAGTAATAATAATAACTGGTGTAATAGGGAATATAATTGCTGTGCCAGTCTGCCGGCTGTCCCATATAACAGAACCTGTTGCAAAAGGCATAGGGCTGGGGTCGTCAGCACATGCCATAGGTACAGTAAAAGCATTTGAAATGGGTGAGATGGAAGGGGCTATGAGCAGCCTTTCCATAGCAGTATCAGGGCTTGTAACAGTGGTGATGGCATCGTTTTTTGCGAAGTTATGGTGATTTACAGTTATTGTGTGTTTGTGTATGACGGATGGTTTCTGTTGCCAGAGCCAGAATATTCTGGCATCTGTCATGCGGAACCTGTTATCGTAAATTTATACTAAAACCCATAATACCAATATAACTGTAAATGGAGTGGTGGGAATTATTCTGCTAGTCATTTATTATATTATGTAAGCGTCCTTCTCTCCTGCACACAAAAAACGAAATGAAAAGGGAGGTTTTTTTATATGAAAATACCCAAAATGATATTGTTTGATTATGGACAGACTCTTATTGCAGAACAAAGGTTTGATGGAATAAAAGGAACAGAAGCTGTTTTAAAACATGCTACAAGAAATAAATATAATCTGACAGCAGAACAAATCCAGGAAAGGGCAAATGAATTAAACAAGGAGTTTGGAAGATATGACCCGGAGAAAAAACACTTATTACAGATAGAAATACCTAATACAATGTTTACGCCATATCTTTATGACTCACTGGGGATAGAAATTGAATTAAGCAATGCAGAAATTGATACAGTATTCTGGGATGCTGCTGCACCTGGAGTTCCAACAGAAGGGATGGAAAATTTTCTGGAATATCTTAAAAATAAAGGCATACGCACAGGTGTAATTAGTAATATTGCTTATGCACAATCTGTGGTTGCTGGACGTATAAACCGTATGCTGCCTGGAAACAGCTTTGAATTTATTATTACATCAAGTAATTATATATTTCGTAAACCAAGTAAGAGGATATTTGACCTTGCACTGGAAAAGTCTGGCTTAAATCCAGATGAAACATGGTATATAGGAGACCAATATGAATGTGACATAAAAGGGGCTTTAAATGCTGGAATATTTCCTGTATGGTACATAGGTGCAATAGATTTGCCATATAAAGATGATAAAAATATATTAACAGTAAAAACCTGGGACAAGTTAATGGAAATCATGTCCGTTTCATAAATTCCTGTACAATAAACTGTATGCAGGATAATTTACAGTTATCTTTTGTTTATAACGTACGCAGGGTTTCCATGTTCCACTAAATTATTACATTCCAAAAAGCATGTCGCAGACATGGCTTTTGCACGCATTGCGCTACGTCAGCCCACGCAACGGCACATAAAACCCATATGTTCCAGATGAAACTTACGTTTCCTCTGGAACATATGGGTTTTATGTGCCGGCGGTGCTGAAGTGCACCTGTCATGTAATAATATTAGCTGGAACACTTGAAACCTGCTGTGTCCTGGTAAAAACACAGAAAACATAATATAAAAACAAAATAAATATTATAACTGGAAATTATGCTGGGAGAGAGGCGGTTTAGACAGACGGAAGTGTCTGGCAGAATAATCCAGTAAAAGGAGTACTTTAAGCCCGTCGGCATTAAATATATAGCTTTATGTGCCGCTGTGTGGCTTACCGTAGCGGAATGCGTACAAAAGCCATGCCTCCGGCATGCTTTTTTTACTGGATATTCTGGCTCTGGCACTGGAAACCGTCCGTCCACTAACAAAAGATAACTGGAAATTTATGAAACGGACGTGGCAGAAAATAATGAAACTATTGTGAATACATCCGGGAAGTGTTATAATCAGATAAAATATAAGGAGGTATAAATATGAGGAAATTGGTAACCACAGGATTATCCATTGCCATTGCAGGAACTCTTCTTACAGGCTGTATGAAAATGGATGGCAATATAGTAGTTAATGCTGATGGTTCATGTGTTCTTAGTACAGAAATCAACATAGAAAAAGATGCCATGCTTTCAGCATATACAAAATATCTTAATGATATTGGCGGCAGTGATGGCTTTACAAAAGAGCAAGTATCTGTAATGATTGAGCAGTATGGAATAAAACTTGTCAAAATTGACAATAAAGAATACTATAAGATTGCGCCAGATACAGCAGGGCAGACAACAGGCAGTATTCCTGGAAGCATACCAGATAATAGTACAAATCTTGTAAACAAAAAGTTTGACAGTATAACAAATTATTATAAATCACTTGCAGGAACATCATACCAGACTGAAGATAATGTTTTAAGTTTATCTGAAACTTCATTTGTTGTAAAGCAGCCTGCTAATTTAAACGTTATTGACAAGATTTTTTCGGGAGGCCTGGAAGATGGTGTTGCAAGCCTGTTAAAAGGAAGTTCCTTGCGGGGCAGCATAGAGGATGATGAATTTGACGGGCCTGACAGGGTAGTTCCCTGGGAAGATGATGACGAATATATTGATGATGAAGAGGATGTAGTTACTGATAATGGTGATATTAATGCTGTTTTAAAGCTTTTTGAAGACAATGAGATTATGACAAGCCTAAAGACTGCAACAATGACATATAAAGTTACATTCCCATCAAAGATTAAAGAGAAGTCAGCCAATGCGGTTTTATCGGATAATGATAAAACAGTATCTGTTACAATTCCTTTAGTAAGTGACAGCAGCTTTAACGAATATGCAGTATGTGAAAATGATATTGCCGCTGAAGGTGCATTAAATGGTGTTGTGTATAAAAATGCAGTTACCGTTACAATTCCTGAAAATTCCACAGCAACATTAAATGGAAATGAAGTTTCTGGCAAAACAGTAAAATGTGATAAAACAGGTACATATAATTTCAAATTGTCAGATGGAAGGGGCACTACAGAAACCCTCTGTTTTATGGTTGATACAAGTGCACCTGTTGTTGCAAGGCAGAAAGATGCTGGCAAGGCGGAATTTAGTGATTTGTACAGGGGACAGCAGGCTTTGTTAAACCGGGGCTATATTGCCATATATGATATAGAAGGCGGTGTATCAGATATTATTGTTGACAGTATAAATGTAAAGGAAGAAGCAACAGTAAATGTTACAAGTAATGCGGATAAAGACAGCTTTATTAGTGAATATTATATTTATAGCCTTGATACAAATAATTTTGAAGAAGGAAGCCATGCAATAAGTGTTTCTGATATGGCTGGCAATAAATCTGAAGAAGAGTTTATAATTGACAGGACAAAGCCATCAATAAAAGGTATTAAAAATGGCAAGACATATAAGAAAGCTGTAACAATAAAGTTTTCTGATGAAAATGGAATACAGTCAGCATTTTTAAACGGAAGGATATTCAGAAATGGCAGCAAAGCCAGTAAAAAAGGCACTTATACACTAAAAGTAACTGATAATGCAGGTAATGTCAGAACTGTAAAGTTTAAGATTAAAAAATAAAAATATGTTTTGGAAGGATATATAAATATGCCACAGAATGAAAGTAAAGAATTATTAGAAGCACTAGATGCAATGAAAAATGAAAAAAACAAGGAAAATGCAGAAAGGCTTACAAAACTGCTTGAAGACGTGGAGGTACTTGTGCCAGCAGTTATGCCTAAGAATACAGACCCTGCTATTTTAAAGCAGATGTCATCAACATCACCAGATACACCACAGCCTATACCAGAAGGTGCGCAGCCGCTGCCATGTATATTGCAGAATGAAGCTGGCCAGAAGTTTTTTCCTATATTTACATCTAATGAACAGATTGAGAAGGGAGAGGGTATACCAAAATATCCAATTACCCTTAATATGCCATTTAAGTCATGCATTGACCTTGTAATTAAACTACAGGGTGTTGAAGGTGCAGTAATTAACCCATATACCCATAATATTCTGATGAATATTAACAGGGAAAATTCTGGTAACAATAATGCAGCGCCTGCTGAACCAGAGAAAATACAGATTTCAGAACAGGAATTCCATGCTCTTGTAAGAAGGCAGATGGAATCAGCACTGCTTCCTGGAAAGATTTTTACAGAAGGTGAAGAATTTATAAAAGACTTGTGCAGCAGGGAAGGAGAGTGCCTTGTAGAGTTCTTTAAAGAACCATATGCAAAGATTGGATGTCCTTACAGTGCAGATGATTATGATTTTATGACATTAAGCATAAGTGACACATTGCAGCTTACACGTATTTCAATGCCACATGAGTATGCATATCCTGGTACTGCTGAAACTCTTTTTGTAACATGGAACCCAGAGGAGAAAAAAGCAGGCTATTATGGTGTATTAAACGCACCAAGGGGTGAATTTAACAAACTTATGGAGATTACTTCAGAAGGAAAGGCAATAGACCACGGGACAGCGCCTGGTGAGGGAAATGAGCTCCAGTGCATTATTGACATTGCAAATGCTAAAAACAGTAAGTGAGTTACTTTTAATATTTAACCATGCCACAGGCTATTAAAGAGGTGTAAAATATTTAATGATAATATATCTTATACGTCATGGAAGGCAGAGCAGTCCGGACTGTAACGTAAATGTACCTTTATCAGAAGAGGGGCGTATGCAGTCACGCCTTCTTGGCGAAAGGATGAAAATGTATAAACTGGATGCAGTTTACTCAAGTACACTTGTACGTGCAGTTGAAACTGCCAGGACTGCATTTGCATATAATAAAGAGCTTTTAGAGAACCTGCAATTAAGGCAGGGGCTTGAAGAAATTGATTTTGGCATACTTACTGGCCAGAAAGATGAAGAGGTAAAGAAATTCTATAAAGAGTATTACCAGGAACAGCTTGATAATTTTATGGAAGGCAGGGTGCAGCAGGGTACAGCTTTAGAAGAAGTAAATGCCTTTATTGGTGATTTCTTTGTACCACCAGAGGAAATGTGGTATCCTGAAGGGGAAAACGGTGCAATGGTACTTGAGCGTGTAATGCCAGTAATTAAGGAATGGATAGAAAGCGGAAAAAAGAACATTGCTGTTGTGACACATGGAGGGGTTATACGCACACTTCTGTGTACACTGTTTGGCGGTGATTTTGCAAGACGCCTTATGTTTGGTACATCCCTTGAAAACTGTAGTATTACACAATTACATTATGATGAAGCCAAAAATGGATTTTTCCTGGACAGGTTTAACGATTATGCACATATAGAAGCAGAGCCAGGGCTTTTAAGGGAAAATTTTGCAAGAGAAACATAAAACTTAAAAGAATTATAAAACATAAAACAAGATTTCCAGATAATAATGGCGGGGTTACATAGTAAATCCCGCCATATTTTAATCTCATTAAAAATACATTATAAATTATACCCAGGATATAGGGGCAAAAATTGTACTATCATAAAGATATACAGGCAGTGGAACATCCTGCATATTATTCCATGACAGGGCACGTCCCTACAAACCACTACACCAGCCCGCCGGGCGGCACATAAAACCCATATATTCCAAAGGAAACTTACATTTCCTCTGGAACATATGGGCTTAAATGCCGGCGGGGCTGAAGTGCCCCTGTCATGGAATAATATTAGATGGAACACCGCAAAACCTGCTGTACAACAACAAACACAAAAAATATAACATACATGTAAAATAAATACTATAACTGGAAATTATGGTGTG
>CAJTRU010000058.1 GCA_910579085.1 uncultured Lachnospiraceae bacterium
GGCAGTTTCTTTTTTTATAGGGATACTATGCACTGCTGCGTGGGCTGACGTAGCGGAAGCGTGCACTGTAATGGAATAATTTAGTGGAACACCAGAAACCCTGCGTCCGTCCTCCAACAAAAGATAACTGGAAATTATCCTGTTTTATCCAATCCAGTAATTGAAAAAATACCTGTAATTGGTTATAATCAGCTATATAAAGAATATTTGTAATTTATATAATAATATAAATCCCTTTTTGGAATTGCAGGTTTATTAAAAAACAGGGTTTATAAGGTATAATATATAACTTAAAACAAAGCGGCAATAGAATTTATTGGACAGGACAGGAGGCTGGCATGGTTATTGACAGGGAAGATATGCTTGAGCTTACAAGGCGCATGACGGTTAAGAGAAATTCTTTTACAAGGATTGCAGGGTGTTACATAAATAAATATGGTGAAAATGAAGGTACGTTTAACACGCATTTTCTGGATTTGACACTGAAAGAGAAAGAGGAAAACCTTAAACTTGCCAAGACAGTTCCTTTTTCAGATACCAATACTAATTTAAAAGGTTATGGCTTTTTAAAGCAGAATAGGGCAAATGGCAGCATGTGGCAGCTTTTAATGGGTATAAAAGCGTGTGGTCTTAAAAATGATGCGCTTATGGAGGTTTTCTATGATTTAGTAGCACAGCAGTATAAAACAAACAGGGATTATGCGGTTTTTGTGTTCCATGACTGTTATGATGTACCTGTAAAGGCAGCAGACAAGGAAAGGCTTGGTGAATCAGAGGAAGTTTATGATTACCTTATATGTGTAATATGTCCGCTTACAGGGGATTTTGAGCCAGGAGAACCAGAAAGCGGGTTTCTTTTCCCAGCATTTACGGGGCGGAGCAGTGATATACACCATATTGCTGTATTTAATGCAGATGCAGGAAATCCACATACAGAACTTGTGGATAATATATTGAAATGCAGCCCTGGACTATAGGCATTTTAAAGGCAGGATAAAAATTTGAAAAAATTTCAAAAAAGTTATTGACATATCAGTATTTATGTTGTAATATATGTATCGTGCTTGTGGGAAACAAGTACAGCACAACTGCACGAGTGGCTCAGTGGTGGAGTATCGCCTTGCCAAGGCGAGGGTCGCGGGTTCGAATCCCGTCTCGTGCTTATTTTTTTGCTTTTGGATAATATATGCCCGTTAGTTATGTATTTATTACATAAGAACGGGCATTTATCTTTATTTTATAAATCCAGCTATTAAACTGGATTTATAAGTTCTTTTGCCTGTTTTCCACTTAAATGTTCAATTGAAAGCCTGGCTATGCAGAAACGTTCCCAGCTTGAATTAATAGTTTCCAATGTGTTTTCTGTGCTTTCAAGAGGTGAGTATTTAACAGCAAGTTTTTTTATTGCTTCCATTTTGTCTTCTGTATCTTCTAATATATGTATTTTTCCAAATGCAACCACACTTCTGAAATATGTAGTATATTCCCCAGGTACAATGGTATCTTTATCTATTATGCAGAAAGAAGCCTTATTGCAGGATTTTATGGCATCAATTTTATGGCCTTCCAGGGCACAGTGGAAATAAATGCTTCCACTGCTGTAAACATAGCTTAATGGCACAGCATATGGGTAACCATTATCACCAGATAAAGCAAGGACTCCTGAAGTGTTTTTATTTAAGATTTTCTCACATTCTTCAAAGGCTAGTGCCTGTTTATTTCTTCTCATTTTACGGAACATGTTTTCCTCCTTTATGCCTGCTGGCAGTTTAAAATTATAAATTAATAAAAAATAAATAACCAATTCTGTAAACTTTAATATTATATATCAATAGAAGATAAAGAGTAACAGCAGTATTTTAAATAATTACAGCATTTCTAATATTATACAGCTTTATTATAAAAATTTCCACCTGTGCGCCTGGATGCTCTTTAGAGCATCCAGCTAACTTATACATTAACAAAATCCGTACTGCCGCACTTCTGTAGCTGCTAAAGCAGCTGCCAGATTGCAACCGCACAGGTAGAAAAATTGTAAAGGATAAAACAAGTATGGATATAAAGCAAAAACTGGCATATGACAGTTTGCAGAAATGAGGTTAAAAATGATACATCTTCTTTTAGTAATAATTTATCTTGCTTTTATCAGCATGGGGCTGCCAGATTCACTGCTTGGCTCAGCGTGGCCAGTAATGTATCCTGAATTTGGCACACCTGTTTCATATGCAGGTATTATTTCAACTATAATTGCAGCAGGGACAATTATTTCAAGCCTGCAAAGCAGCAGGCTTTCGGTATGGCTTGGAACAGGAAAGGTGACGGCGGCCAGTGTAACAATAACGGCAGTTGCGCTTATTGGGTTTTCATGCAGCCATTCTTTTGCCAGTCTTTGTATATGGGCAATTCCTTATGGTCTTGGTGCTGGATGTGTAGATGCTTCACTAAATAATTATATTGCACTGCATTATGCAAGCAGGCATATGAACTGGCTTCATTGTATGTGGGGGATTGGGGCATCAGCAGGGCCTTACATTATGGGATATGTGCTGGCAAATGGAAAAGGGTGGGGAATGGGATACCGGTATATCGGGATAATACAGGCTGTTCTTTCATTGGTTTTAATACTTAGCCTTCCATTATGGGCAAAGAAGAATTGTAATAATGATAGTGTACCAGATAGCGGGCAGGACGGATGTGTAGCTCTTCCTTTGCGGCAGATTATAAAAATACCAGGGTCAAAGGAGATAATGGTAACATTTTTCTGTTATTGTGCACTGGAACAGACTACTGGCCTGTGGGCAGGAAGTTATCTTGTGCTTGACAGGGGAATACCAGCACAATCTGCTGCAGGGCTTGCAGGCCTGTTTTTTATGGGAATTACAGCAGGCAGGGCATTAAGCGGTTTTCTGTCTGTCAGGTTTAATGACAGGAAAATGATACGTATGGGGCAGATAGTGGCATTTCTTGGAATATTACTGCTTTTTATTCCATATAACAGCATTACGCCGCTTGCAGGGCTTGTAATAACGGGCTTTGGGTGCGCACCTGTTTATCCATGTATAATACATTCTACACCATGTCATTTTGGTACTGATAAATCGCAGTCAATGATAGGGGCACAGATGGCAGCAGCATATATGGGAACATGTTTTATGCCGTTTTTATTTGGACTGGCAGCAAACCATATTAGTGCTTCATTATTTCCATTTTATCTTATAATAATATTGCTGCTAATGATAACAATGCATGAAATTGCTTTAAAAAAGTGCAACAGAAGTGTATAATAATACCATCAGGGAAAATGCCTGACAATATAATTTTTTGAACAGGGGCATGGAGGTATATTTATGAAGAAACCATTTTTAAAGGTATTTATGGCAGTTAGTTTTATATTGTCTGCTGGCTTTTTTATGGGCAGCAGACAGGCAGGTGTAGAAATTGTAAAAGATGGTTCTGTTGATGCCATTGTAAGCATATCAGGTAATGGCAGGCTTTACATAGGTGAAAATGTAAAAGTAATATATGATAATGTATTCTGTAATAGTGAAGGAAAAGAAGCTTTAGTTACAGAGATTGAGGCTCCATAGAACAGGTATTTTTCTTCTGGATATGGTGTTTTATATAATAAAGACCAGATAGTGCTGTTATATTATCCGGTTTTAAAAGAATGGGAAAGCTTTGTAATTCCAGAAACTGTATCAGAGTATGCCCTTGGTAAACCTGCCAGGAATTTTGGAATTGATGAAAGAAATCAGGATTTTAAAGTGACAGATGGTAAAGAATTATTGGTTATCCTGTTAATAAAAAAGGAATTTATATAATGCTAGAAATTTTAAGCATTATTAGTGGATGGAATTTTATGGGCAATACATACCTGGCAGGGATTGTATTTAATAATAATATAAAGAAATTTGATTTGTTTTATTTAGATGGATGTGATAATTTTCAAAAGCTTGTTTTATCAGAAAATACAAAATCTCTGTTAACAGACAGGGGTAAAAGCAGGTGTATGTGGAAGTGATGATGATGGATTTATTTGTTGTAATTCATTTCATACATTTGGGCATGGCAACTATTTAAGTACATATGATGATAAGAAGATTAGACCAAGATTTATATCAGTAGATACTAATTTTAGTGCATATCAAAAGAGTCTGGTTAATAATATGGTTAATAGCTGGAATTCTAAATTATCAGAAAATGCAAATTCAGTATTTTATATGGCAGAACAGCAAAATTATCAAATCAAGCTGGAAAAAAAGATTTTAGAATCAAACTATTTGGGATATACCACTTTTTTTACTAAGGGAGGCTCAGAACTTTTTATTAATAATAAAAAGTTAAATTCAAAATATTCTAAATCAATAATTTATATTGATACAACACAAGGGGTGCTTCAACAGACTATTGTACATGAATTAGGACATGCAATGGGTTTATCGCACAGATTTTGTAATAAAAAGAGTATAATGTATAATTATATGAAAACTATAGAAGTCACTTTTCCTCAAGTAATAGATGCTAAAACAGTTTATCATATATATTCATAGATTAATTAGTAATGCTGTAACTCAATGGTGTCTTAAAATTTAATTGTAAATTAGAAAGGGTGTGTTGAATGTGAAAAAAAGTCTTAAAAAAGGTCTTTTGGTATTATCTGGATTAGCTGTGTTAGTATTAATTTTAATTCTTGGAAATAATGCTATGGATAAAAATACAACAAAGGAAAATAAGGAAATGGATGAAGGCAGTTATATAGATAATAATGGTCTGGTTCCAGTTGACGTTTCTGGAAAGGAAGTGAAAAACCATAGAAGCCTGGAACTGGATAATAGAGAAACAGCATGTCTGGCATATGAACCAACTATAGAGAATTATATTGGTGAGGCTGATATAATAGTTAAGGGTGAGGTTGTGGATATAGAATATTTTGATTGTGAAGATGTTCCATGGAGCAGGCTTAAAGTCATGGTACAGGATGTTATATCAGGAGATATAGAGAATACTACAGAGATTGCTGTTTATGTAATGGAAGGGTTTCAGTATAATGGTGTGGATAAAAAAAGTCTTACAGAGGTTTCAGGTGATAGCCTGGGACTGCATAATATAGGTGATATTTCTGTTTTTGTGTTAAATGAAGAAGATGGAAGTAATATTTTTGAGGAAGGGAGTTACCGCCGTACATTTGGCTGTTATTCTGAATACCGTTATATGAAAGATAAGAAAAAATATAATATTTATGATACAAGAATAGAAGAAAACATGGATGAAGTAAAATTAGAGAAAAAAATAGACTCTTTTATTATTTCTGCAAATGCAAAGTGAAGGTGTAATAAGCAGTATGTATAATAAATAATAATTTCTATATAATTAAAGTGAAAAACATTCATTTTTAAAATGAAAAAAATTATATAAAATCCCTTTACTTTTTTGTGAAGCAAGATATAATTAAATATGCCACTTAAAAACCAGGCACATCTTGCCTGGTTTTTAAGTGGCATTGGAAGAACAGTAAGGTTTTCATAATACATAAATGAAGGGGAGATTATAGAGATGAATAACGGAATTGAAGTCAGATGGCATGGAAGAGGCGGACAGGGTGCAAAAACTGCTGCGTTGCTGCTTGCAGATGTAGCATTTAAGACAGGGAAAAATGTACAGGGATTTCCTGAGTACGGCCCTGAGCGCATGGGTGCACCAATTACTGCTTATAACAGGATTAGTGATGGAAAAATCCGCGTTCATTCAAATATATATACACCAGATTATGTTGTAGTTGTTGATGAAACGCTTCTTTTGTCTGTAGATGTGACAGCAGGACTTAAAAGGAATGGTGCTGTTATTATAAATACACCAAAGAGCCGTGAAGAAATTGCAGATAAGTTAAACGGTTATGAGGGACGTGTTTATACTGTTGATGCAAGGAAAATTTCAGAAGAAACTCTTGGGAAGAACTTCCCTAATTCACCTATGCTTGCTGCTATTGTAGCTGTAAGTGGTGTTATGGACAGGGAAACGTTTATAGGTGAGATGAGGGCATCATATGAACATAAATTTGCAAAGAAACCGGAAGTAATTGACGGCAATATGAAAGCACTTGAAATGGCATATGATGTAGTATGGGAAGCTATGGAAGAAGATAAGATGAGCCTTTCTGCATAATTTTTGGCATAAAGGAAAAGTATTTTAAGATAATGCCTGTATTTTATGGCAGATTGGAGAAACTTGGCAATGAGAACTGATATTACAAAGATTAATGAACAGTCACCACACCAGGAGCTTACAGAAGGCCTGATGGTATTTGCAGGCGGGACTTCAAAGCTTTTTAAAACAGGGGAGTGGAGGACTGATACACCAGTTTTTTATAAAGACAAATGCAAACAATGCCTTTTATGTGCACCAGTGTGCCCTGACAGCAGCATACCTGTTGTTAATGGCCTGCGTGGGGATTTTGACTATGACCATTGCAAGGGATGTGGCATATGTGTAAAAGCCTGTCCGTTTGGCGCTATTGAGATGAAGGAGGGTATTATATAATGGCTATTAAAGAACGCATGTCTGGAAATGAAGCTGTATCATATGCTATACGCCAGATTAACCCTGATGTCTTTCCTGCATTTCCTATAACACCTTCTACTGAAATACCACAGATGGTTTCTACATATATTGCAAATGGTGAGATGGATACAGAGTTTATACCTGTTGAGAGTGAACATTCTTCAATGAGTGCAGCAATCGGTGCAGAGGCAGCAGGTGCAAGAAGCCTTACTGCTACATCCTCAGCAGGCCTTGCACTTATGTGGGAAGAGCTGCTGCTGGCAGCGTCTAACAGGCTTCCACTTGTACTTGCTCTTGTAAACCGTACATTGTCAGGCCCTATTAATATTAACTGTGACCATTCAGACAGTATGGGTGCAAGGGACACTGGATGGATACAGATTTATGCAGAGAATAACCAGGAAGCATATGATAATTTTATACAGGCATACCCAATTGCAGAAAATGAGGCTGTACATCTTCCTGTTATGATATGCCAGGATGGTTTTATTACAAGCCATGCTGTTGAAAATATTGAGCTGATGGAAGACAATATTGTAAGGAAGTTTGTTGGGGAATACAATCCAGAGGAATATCTTTTAAACCCTGGAAAGCCGGTTTCAGCAGGGCCTTATTCTGTAAGTAATTATGCAATGGAAGCCAAGAAGAACCAGGAAATTGCACTTGAAAACTCAAAGGAAGTAATACTTGAAGTTGCTAAAAAGTTTAAAAAAGTTTCTGGCAGGGAATATGGGCTTTTTGAGGAATATAAAACTAAAGATGCAGATTATATAATGCTTATAATGGGTTCAGCGGCAGGCACTGCAAAACAGGCAGCCGATGAAATGAGGGCACACGGTTTTAAAGCTGGTGTACTGAAATTAAGGGTTTTCCGCCCGTTCCCGGCAGATGAGGTTGCAAAAGCATTAAGCGGATGTAAAGCAGTTGCAATTATGGACCGCTGTGAAAGTTATAATGGCAATGGAGGCCCGCTTGGAAGTGAGGTAACATCTGCACTTTTCCGCAATAAAGTAATGACAGAAACTGTAAATTATATTTATGGGCTTGCAGGGCGTGACTTTACAGTAAAGGAAACAAAGAGTGTATTTAAAGAACTTGAAGACATGGTGCTTAATGGGAAACAGCCTGCACAATACCAGTATATAGGACTGCGTAAATAACAGGTAGTATTTTATAAGAATGCAGGGGGTATTTATATGAAAAACTTTAAGAACTATACACCAGATAAGTATAATACGGAAGATTTCAAAGAAGTTGAAGAAGGGATATATCTTACAAAAGACCCTTATGGATACCATGACCAGATATATGTCACTTCACTTTCATTTGAGCATGAACCAGAAAGATATTGTGAAGAAGATGGTTCACCAAGGAATATTACACAAATCCCTTTTGAAAACATACTTGATGAGTTTTCACTCTTTGTTACAGATTTTTATGATGACTTAAATAAGAATAGTGATGTAATATGTTACCAGGAATTTGGTGCATCTAATCTTGAAAATATAAAGAACCTGCGTGAAATAATTGGGAAGCATGTTTATGTTGTACCATGTACAGATGAAGAAGATATAATAGAAGATGAGGATTGCGAAGAAGAGGAATTTCTTGAGCTTGTAATTGAATAACAGGCATTAACTGCTAACATGTTATATAAATTATTACTTGTTTTTAAGTAATTGTATATAAAAATATTTAGGAGTGGTACTATTTTTTAGTGCCACTTTTTCTATATACAGGATTTTATATACCTATAAAAACAAAGCCTGTAAATGTTGCTGGTTTAGAGTAAAGCAGATATTGGAACTGATGGGAATATTTAGGCAGCAGGTAAATAATGGAACATGCAGGATGTATATTTTTTCTGGATAGACAATATCCCAAAAAAGTGGTAAGGTATATAGGAGTGGCAATTTAAGAATATTTATGAAAGGAAGAAAATAAATGTCAGGACATTCAAAATTTGCAAATATTAAGCACAAGAAAGAAAAGAATGATGCTAAGAAAGGCAAGATTTTTACTATAATTGGAAGGGAAATAGCAGTTGCAGTTAAAGACGGCGGGCCAGACCCTGAAAATAACAGCAAACTGCGTGATGTTATTGCAAAAGCAAAGGCAAATAATATGCCAAATGATACCATTGAACGTGGAATTAAAAAAGCGGCTGGTGATGCTTCTAATGTTAATTATGAAGAGGTTGTATATGAAGGCTATGGGCCAAGCGGCACAGCCATTATAGTTAAGGCGCTTACAGACAATAAGAACCGTACAGCAGGCAATGTCCGCAATGCATTTACTAAAGGTAGCGGAAGTGTTGGTACACAGGGTTGTGTGTCATATATGTTTGATGAAAAAGGACAGATTATTATCTCAAAGGAAGAAATGGACGATAATAATATAGAGATGGAAGCAGATGATATAATGATGCTTGCACTTGATGCAGGAGCAGAAGATTTTTCAGAAGAGGAAGATTCTTATGAGATAATTACATCTCCTGGTGATTTCAGCGTTGTACGTGAAGCTATTGAGGCTGCAAAGCTTCCTATGGCAAGCGCAGAGGTTACAATGATACCCCAGAATTATGTTACATTATCTGATGAAAATGATATCAGGCAGCTCCAGCGTACCCTGGATTTGCTTGATGAAGATGATGACGTACAGGATGTATACCATAACTGGGATGAATAGCAACTGTATTAACAGTGGCAGAATATTTAGAAACGGGGTAAAAGCATGAAAATTATTAATCCAGTTATCAGGGGGTTCTATCCAGACCCAAGTGTATGCCGGGCAAATGGAAAATATTATATGGCCTGCAGTTCATTTGAATATTTTCCAGGAGTCCCGCTGTTTGAGAGTGAGGATTTAATTAACTGGAAACAGATTGGACACTGCCTTACAAGAAAGACACAGGTGGATTTGGAGGGAATAAACAGTTCTGGAGGGGTATTTGCGCCAACTATACGTTTTAATGACGGGCGTTTTTATATGGTTACTACTAATGATACATATCACAAGAACTTTTATGTCTACACAGATGACATTTATGGTGAATGGTCAGAACCTGTATTTGTAGACCAGGATGGCATAGACCCTTCATTATTCTTTGAAGACGGAAAGACTTATTTTATGAGTAATGGAAGTGACCCAGAGGATAATAACGGGTGTATTTTCCAATGCGAAATTGATATTGGTACAGGCAGGAAACTTACAAAAAGCATACCCATGTGGAAAGGGAGTGGCGGAAGGTATCTTGAGTCGCCACATCTTTACCATTTTGGGGAATGGTATTATATTATGGCAGCAGAGGGCGGTACAGAATATGGACATATGGTTACTTATGCAAGAGGAAAAAGCCCATATGGCCCTTTTGAACAGTACCAGCATAACCCTGTGCTGACTAACCGTAATCTTGGAGGGCACCAGAGCACAATACAGGGAATTGGGCATGCAGACCTTGTGGAAGATGGCAATGGCAATACATTTATGTTCTGTCTTGGTTTCCGCCAGACTGGCATGTGGCAGCCGTTCCACCATCTTGGCAGGGAAGTCTTTATTGTACCTGTACACTGGGATGAAGATGGATGGTTTAGTGCAGGTGTGGACGGCATTGTGCAAAAAGAAATGGAACTGGATGTAGATGCAGGGCTTTGCCAGTGCAGCAGTTTTAATGGAAACTATAATAATAATTATAGTGCTTCATTTAGCAATATGGACTTAAATTCCTTAAGATGGTGCCATTTAAGGGAATATAAAAAAGAAAATTATAAGTTTTCAGATGGCTGTTTAAGTTTAAGGGGCATTAAAACAGATTTATCTGGCACAGGTGCACCAACATTTGCTGGCATAAGGCAAGCAGAGTTTAATACAGAATTAAATGTGAATGTAAAAAGTGATGCCCTGGAAGCAGGCATAACATTTTACCAGTGTGAAAAGCACCATTATGACCTTGCTGTATATAATAATGGTAATATAAAGTCTGTTATTTTAAGGCTTTGCATAGGTGATGCAGTACAGGTTGTTAAAGAACAGGAATTTGAAGAAGGAACAGAAACAGCTTCTTTAAGGGTTGTTTCAGATAATGAATGTTACAAATTTTATGCAAAATGCGGCAGTACAGAAGTATTTATGGGAAAGGCGGGCACAAAATACCTTTCATCAGAAGTTGCAAGTGGCTTTACAGGCACTGTAATGGCTATGTATGCTGTAAATGGACAAGACAATGAGGATAAATGGGCTGTTTTTGACAGCTTTGACTGGAAGCAGGACAGGGATTAACCATATAACAGGCGGCGGATTATGTACATTCCGCTGTGCCTGTGCCAGGTGTCCTGAAATGTAAGAAAAATTTAATAATTATTAAATTACAGGACATTATATTGCCATTTTTTATCAGTATATTTATATAAAATGTTAAAAGTATATGTATATATGGGAATGGTGGCATACAGGCAGGCCAGACTGTCTTTGTGTAAGCAGTATAGTATGGAGGTTGGAATATGAAGAGGATTGCAAGGGCTAATAAAAAGTGGAGATGGATGGTGCTTCTGACATCCGTATTTTTAATTGCATTTATGGCATTTTATGCATTTAATAATAAAGACAATGTATATGCAGCAGATGCATACTTGCAGAATAGTGACGGGCAGGAAATAAAAGGCAATTACATATTGAGAAGGCATGAGGATATATTCAGTGTAGTATCTACGGGTGCGGGTAATGCTGCATATATGGAAGTAACCTTTTCTAATAATACCAAGCTGGCAGTAAAGAATACTAATCTTTTGCAGCCAGTACCTGGAAGCGGGGATTTGACCTATGCTGGCCCAGTTACAAGAATGGAACTGAAAGCTTTAGATATGGGTGATGTAAATGTAACTGTACGCGCATATGATGCTAAGGGCGGGACTCTTTTACTGGAGCAGAATATCCTTATTACAGTTGCGTTTTCCATTAATGAATATATTAGCCTTGATGCCAGGGATAAAGCAGCTATTAAGAAGATATTTATTAGTGATGAAAGGTCAGCACTTATATTAGAACCTGAACAGGAACTCTGTTTTGGTAAAAATGCTTCAGAGGTATCAGAGCAGAAGTATCTTAACCTTACATTTGGTAATGCCAGCCAGATTGTATCTGGTGGTGCAATGAGGGCAGAATGGTTTTCGGATAATGAAGACGTTGTTTCTGTTGATTATAACATGTCTGATAATGGGGAAGTAAGAGGTGGTGTAGTAGCAGAGGGTGCAGGACATACTACATTATCTGTAAGCTGGCTTGATGGTACAACAACACGCCAGGATACAATAGATGTCTATGTAAGGCCTAAACTGACAAAGGGTGATGAAAATATTGGTTCAAATTCAAACCTTGGTGATGTTGGAGGAGGTTCTTCACTTTTTGAGGTAGAAAATGGTGACCATATTGGTGTATCAGTTAAGATTGAAAAGAACCAGCTTGATTCTGTATCAGATAAAATTACATGGGTAATTGCGAAAAGTGAGGGTACAGACACTATACTTGTAAGGGATTCTCTTGGTAATTATACAGAAGAATTTAAAGATGAGGCTAATCTCCAGTGGATACCATCAGAGAACAGTTACAGGTTTGATGCCAAGGCTGGTACATATTTTGTTCTTTTCTATGTATCTGGTACATATAAAAGTTTTGAAGAAGCACAAAAGACTCCGCCAGGATGTTCACCAGTAGCTATTAAAAATGGTGTGTATGTAAAGAGTAATTATATTAGCAAAGAAATTACTATAAATATTGGAGGAAGTTTAAATCTTCCAGATTTGTTTAATATAACACAGGCTACTTTCCAGGATTATTTTGTACGTAATATTACTGCTAATACAGTACCTTCAACAGGAGGGGCTTTAACACCAGGAGATACCGGGTGTATATCATTCCAGCAGGGCAATTATGCAATTACTGGTATAAAGGAAGGAAAAGCTGTTATTGAGGTTACAGCTAATGATAATGTTAATTCAACACAGTTAAGGGATATAAAACCTGGGGCAAAAGTATATATAACAGTTATAGTAACAGATACTTTCAGTCTTAACCAGTCTGAAATCAGGCTTGCAGAAGGAGCTTCTGCTTCGTTAAATGCTGTTTATAATGCAGACAGCAATTCAATGGCAAAGTTTGAGTGGGGTGTAGGCAAGGAAAGTGATGAACAATATATTAAGGTTGAACCTACTGGGGCAGGAGGACAATATGCAACTGTTACAGCTTTAAAGCAGCCAAAAGATAGTACTGATGTTCCGGTGGTTGTCCTTAAAAGGACTCTGAATGGTGTTACACATACGGCTACATGCAGGGTCATAATAGAAGAGGCACAAAAGAACTTTAAGATTATTCCATCATCAATAGATGCAGAACCAGGTGAAACTTTTCTTCTTACCACTAATATTACAAAAGCAACAAAATTAATCTGGATGTCTGATAATGAAAATGTTGCTACAGTAGTTGATTCATCAACTAGCAGTATGCCATCTGCAATGCTTACAGCAAAAGCTCCAGGAAGGGCAACTATTACAGCCGTTAACCCTGCAAATGGTGCACATGCTGAGTGTTTTGTTGTTGTAAACCGTTTTGCTGAAAGTATTGATATATACATAGGCAAGAAGCCATATCAGGTTTATTATGCAACTACTTCAGAGGATTTTATACGTATGACTGCTGTACCTTCTCCAAAAGACTGTACAGAAACTACATTTACATGGGAATCAACAAATAAGGATGTTGCTACTGTTAATGAAAATGGAGAAGTTACACTTGCTGGTAATAAGGAAAAGGGTTCTTTTACTGATATTATAGCCAGGGGAAAAGGCACTGCTTCTGGAACTTGCAGGATTTATATTGATTCGACACCTATTGCTTCTATTCTTGCCGATGTTAAAGAATTAAAGATGGTAAGGGGTGAAACATATGATGTTAAAATTACGTATAACCCAGCAGACCCTACTAGTAAAGAACTTGTATGGTCATCATCAGACCCTAATGTAGCAAAAGTTGACAATAATGGTAAAATTACTGCTGTCAATCCAGGAAATGCCAATATTTATGCAAGGGCAAAATTCCCTGATGGTACAAATATAGCAGAGCTTAATCCACCTATAAAAATTACTGTTACAGAGAAACTTACATCTATAGATTTTGAGTCAGCTACAAAATATATTAGTGTGGGTGGGAAAGAAACAGTTAGTGTTATTTTTAAGCCTGATAAAAATGTTAATACAAATCTGAAATTTGGCTCTTCTGATGAAAAAATATTTAAAATTATTGAAACTGGAACAGGCTCATGTGTTATACAGGGAATGGCTGAAGGCCAGGCAATTCTTACATGTGTGTCCGATGAACTGGGCCCGTCATATGTAAAGTCGTGTACAATTTATGTAACACCTACAGAGATTGAGGCAAAGGATTTTGTTATAACCCCGGCAGAGGAAACAGTTTATATTGGGGCAACTTTAAAGCTGGAAAAGACATTTACACCAAATAATGCAACTAACCAGAATGTAACATGGAGTTCTTCGGATTCTGGTATTGCAAGTGTTACTTCCCTCGGTGTAGTAAGAGGTGTTAAGGAAGGCAAGGTTATAATTTCAGCGGTATATACAGATACTAAGAATAAAGTGCCTTTAATCAGAACAAGCACAATAAATGTAAAGCCAGCGCCAATAAATATAACAGACTTTGACGTTACACCTGATACACAGAATATTAAAGTTGGTGATAAATTCTCACTTACACCTGTATTTACACCAAATAATGCTTCTAATAAAAATGTTGATTACCAGTCACTTGATGAGGGTGTAGTTACAGTTAGTGAGAAAGGTGAGGTTACAGGTGTAGGGGCTGGTGATGCAATAATCCAGTGCCAGGCTGAAGATGGCGGCTTTATTGCAACATGTCTGGTACATGTTGACAATGCGGTTGAGTTTTCACTTTCACCTGCAACAAGGGAGATTGCAGTAGGCAGGACGTTTAAACTTAAAAAAGTAATAAAACCTGAAAATGCTAAAAAGACAGCTGAATGGTCTACATCTAATTCATCTATTGCGACAGTAGATGCGTCAGGCAAGGTTACAGCTAAGAGAATAGGTTCATGTACAATTACATGTACACTCACAAGATATAACCAGAGTGCAAAATGTAAAGTTAAAGTTGCAAGGCTGAACAGCACTGTAAAACTTGACAAAAAGAACATAAGAATTGGCGTAGGCCAGACATACAGGCTGAAAAAGACTGTATGGTCAAACAACACTTCACTTCCAAAGGTAAGCTGGAAGTCTTCTAACAAGCGTGTTGCTACAGTAAACAGTGGTGGAAAGATTACTGGTAAGAAAGTCGGGCTTGCTAAGATTACAGTTACAACAAATGATGCTATACATGCAAAGGCAACATGTAAAGTAAGGGTAATCCAGAGGATATCAAGTATAAAGCTTAGTTCTGACTATTTGGTATGTTATGTAGGAAGAAGCAAGAGGCTTACTGCTAAATGCAAGCCAGCTAATTCAACTATTAAAAAACTTAAGTGGACTAGTGGTGATTCTTCCATAGCAAGGGTTACTGCTACAGGCAAGGTAAGGGCTCTTGCAGAAGGAAATACTTATATTACAGCTACAGCAACAGACGGCAGTAATAAGAAAGCCAGATGTTTTGTAAAAGTACTTGATGCAGTTCCAGCTACAAGCATAGTAGTCGCACAGTCTGAACTTACAATGCAGAGAGGTGACAGCGCTAAACTTACATACAAGGTGCTGCCAGATAATACATCAGATGATTTGGAATTTGCATCAGATAATGAAAGGGTTGCAAGGGTTAATAAAAAAGGCAAGGTAACAGCAGTAGGAACTGGTGATGCTACTATTACAATTCTTGCAACGAGTGGTGCTTCATCGACAGTTGATGTTAATGTAGTTGCACTTAACAAGACGGAACTTGTAATGCGCCAGTATGATACAGAGAACCTGCTTGTACTTGGTACTTCTGATACAGTTACATGGTATACTTCAAATGCCAGGATAGTTACAGTAGAGAATGGAAAAGTAGTTGGAAGGGCAGAAGGTACAGCATATATATATGCATATGTAAATGGATGCAGGTTAAGCTGCCGGGTTACAATAACTTCTGTAAATGAATAAGAGGGGAGAAAATCTTGCTTTTAAATTTACATGTTAAAAACCTTGCCATAATTGATGAAATTGAGGTTGATTTTGCAGAAGGGCTGGATGTCCTTACTGGTGAAACAGGTGCAGGAAAGTCAATTATAATTGGTTCAATTAATATGGCAATAGGAGGCAAAGCTCCAAAAGACATTATCAGGAAAGGCGCTGCTTTTGCGCTGGTAGAACTGTTATTTTCTGTAGATACAGAGGAACAGAAAAAGTATCTTGAGGAACATGGCATAATAACAGAAGATAATGAAGTCCTTATTTCCCGTAAATTTACAAAGGGAAGGGGAATTAACAGGATTAATGGCGAGAGTGTCCCGGCATCAGTGTTAAAACAGGCAGCGGCTGTGCTTATTGATGTCCACGGGCAGAATGAACAGCAGTCGCTGTTATATAAGCGGGAGCATATGGAGATAGTAGACAGGTATGCCAGGGAGGAAATGGCTGGTGTTGATACAGAATATGCAGAGGCTTATAGCAGTTATAAAAAGCTTATAGAACAAAGGGACTCTGAAAATATTCCAGAAGAAGAAAGGTTAAGGGAGATTTCTTTTATGGAATATGAACTTGAAGAAATAGAAAGTGCTGCACTTGTACATGGTGAGGAGGAAAGCCTGGAAGACACATACAGGCAGTTATCCAATGCCAGTTCTATTATAAACGGGCTGGGTGAGATTTATTCCCTTACAGGCTCTAATGCTAATGACACAGTATCTGAAAAACTTGCATATTCACTCAGGATAATTGGAAAGCTGTGTGAGTATGATGATAATATAAACCAGTTTGCAGACCAGCTTTCAGAGATTGACAGCCTTGTTTCTGATTTTAACAGGGATATAACAAGCTATATGGAAGATATGGAAACAGATAGCGGGGAACTTGAAAAAACAGAACAGAGACTTGATTTAATAAGGAAAGTTAAGGCAAGGTTTGGCGCTACAACAGCACTTGTAAATGAATATGCAGATAAACTGCGTGGAAAGTTAGAACGCTACCGTGAATATGAGTCATATAAGGCGGGGCTTGAGGAAAAGATAAAAAAAGAAGAAGAAAAACTTAAAAATCTTTCCGGCAGAATGTCTGATGTACGTAAAAAATGCGCAAAAGTGCTTGAAAAAGAAATAACCGCAGCACTGGCAGACCTTAATTTCTTACAAGTACAATTTTCTATAGATATACGCGGGCTTAGTGAGTTTACTGCAAATGGCACTGATGAAATAGAATTTATGCTTTCTGCCAACCCAGGTGAAGACTTAAAACCTATCGGGATGGCAGCATCAGGTGGTGAACTTTCAAGGATAATGCTTGCAGTTAAAGCTGTACTTGCAGAGCATGACGAAACAAGCACTCTTATATTTGACGAAATAGATACAGGAATAAGTGGCAGGACAGCCCAGAAAGTTGCTGAAAAAATGGCACTTATAGCAAAACAGCACCAGGTAATATGTATATCGCATCTTGCACAGATAGCAGCAATGGCAGATGCACATTACCTTATAGAAAAGACAAGTGACGGACCGCATACAAGCACGCAGATACGCATGTTAAGCGGGCAGGAAGAAGTCCAGGAGCTTGCAAGGATACTTGGTGGTGCACAGATAACAGAAGCTGTAATTAACAGTGCAGAAGAAAT
Source organism: uncultured Lachnospiraceae bacterium (assembly GCA_910579085.1). GTDB lineage: Bacteria > Bacillota > Clostridia > Lachnospirales > Lachnospiraceae > Butyribacter. Next base: position 17,377 of record CAJTRU010000058.1, read on the forward strand.
GAAGGAACTTGCTTCTAATCTTAAAAAAAGTTTATAAACAGGGACATACTTCTAGCAGAACAGGAATATAAAAGGTACAACTGGTACATTATAATTATGTATGGCTGTACCTTTTTATTTTACAGCAAACCCAGTGCTGTAGGGTAAAAATAGTAACAAATATATTTCTGACAGGAGTATTTGGATATGAATAAAAATATCATTAGCAGGGATTTTAAAAAGAAATACAGGGTATTTCTGGCTCTTATATTGTGTGTAAATGTTTTTGCTGCTGTAGTGTACTATATATGGTATATAGATAAAAAAGTCCCTGATAATATTATGCTTGTGGAAAACAGGGAAGAAAGCCTTGAGTTCAATGTACCGCTTGAGGGGGAAATAGATGGCGCTGTTGATGCCATAAGTGTAAAAAACACTAGCAGTACCAATGATGGCAGTATACATTTTAACCTTAACCAGACTGTCAGGATGCAGGCAAGCAACACTGGAAGCTATAAGGCAAGGCTGAAGCTTTTCGGGCTGTTCCATTATAAAAATATACAGATAGATGTTATTAAGGAACAGAAAGTTATGCCATCTGGCAGGGCTGTGGGGCTTTATATTAACTCTGATGGTGTAATGGTGCTTGGAACATCGGAAATTACAGGGAAAGACGGTTTCAGCTATGAGCCGGCAGCTAATATATTAAAGGCAGGAGATTATATTTATAAGGTAAATAACCAGGAAGTACAGAATATTGAAGATGTTATAAAGGCAGTACAGGACAATGGAAGAGGAAGGGTTACTATTTATTTAAGGAGAAATAACAATAATATAAAAGTTAAAGTTGATACAGTGCTTGCTGGGGATGGTGAATATAAAATAGGAGTATGGCTCCGTGAAGATACAGAGGGGATTGGGACTTTAACATATGTTACAGAGGATAATAACTATGTTGCACTTGGACATGGAATAACAGATATAGACACAGGAATACTTATTGACATAAAAGATGGCGGGGTATATCCTGCAAAAGTCAGCCAGATAATAAAGGGTGAGGCTGGTTCACCAGGGGAAGTCCTTGGTTCTGTAACACTTGGTGCAGCAAACCGTCTTGGTACAATACGCAATAATACAAATTATGGTATATCAGGTGAATTATTTGACAATAATATTAATAAATCTACAACAGATAACGGGCTGCCAGACAGTGGTTATGGTTATAACAGTGAAAAAGCAATTCCTGCTGCCATGAAACAGGAGGTTGAAACAGGAAAGGCAACAGTAAGATGCCAGCTTGGGGAAAGCGTTGAGGATTATGAGGTGGAAATTGAAAAAATAAATATTAATTCCAAGGAAAATAAGGGGATGGTAATAAAAGTTACAGATAAAAGGCTGTTAAGTAAAGCAGGCGGGATTGTACAGGGTATGAGCGGTTCGCCAGTTATGCAGAATAATAAAATAATTGGTGCTGTTACGCATGTATTTGTCAACGATTCGACAAGGGGATATGGAATATTTATAGAAGATATGCTTTCTGAATAAAAACCATTTTTAAATTTGCTTATATTATGCCTTCTTACAAGTGCTGAAATTGCCGTCGTATTCTGTATGCATATATTGTAATAATTTGTCATATGCACAGGGAGTGTGTTATTTGCTGGAAATGCTTTATAAGTTCCGTCGAAAAGTAACATTTTTTTAGTATTGCAACAATATATTTATATATATATTATGCTATTATAACCCCATATAAAGAGAAAGGATATGCCGGGAGGCAGGAAGGGAATTGTGATGCAAAATGTCAGAGTGTTATTAGTTGATGACAACAAAAGAATTGTTAATTTACTAAAAGAAGCCCTTACTAAAGAACCAGATATGGAGGTTGCCGGGACTGCTGCTGATGGCGAAGAAGCACTTAAATTAATTGAGCTTTATAAACCTGATGTAGTTTTACTTGATTTAATTATGCCTAAAATAGATGGTCTTGGCGTTATGGAAAAATTAAGGAATAATACAGAATACACACCTAAAATTATAGTAGTCTCAGCAGTAAGCCAGGAAAGTGTTACAGAAAATGCGTTTGAACTTGGTGCAGCGTACTATATATTAAAGCCTTTTGATACACGTATGGTAGTTAACAGGACGAGGGCAGTGGCACTTTATGACGAGAAAGACCACAAGGTTATAAATACAGTTTTTACAAACCAGCAGCACGCAAAAAGAAAAATGGGAAACCTGGAAGCAGATGTAACCAATATAATACATGAAATAGGTGTCCCGGCACATATTAAAGGGTACCAGTATTTAAGGGATGCAATAATTATGTCTGTAAATGACAATGAAATGTTAGGTTCAATAACAAAGCGTCTTTACCCCACTATTGCAAAAAACCATAAAACTACTTCAAGCCGTGTTGAAAGAGCTATAAGGCATGCAATAGAAGTTGCATGGAGCCGTGGTAAAATGGATACAATAGAAGAACTGTTTGGATATACGGTTAATTCAGGCAAAGGAAAGCCCACAAATTCTGAATTTGTGGCTCTTATTGCGGATAAAATACGTTTGGAATATAAGATGAGGGCATAAGAAGACTAAATTAGATAAAAAAGTCTTTTCAGTATCAAATATTTGGAGTATAATAGAGGCATGACCTGAATAGAAGGAGGTATTTTTGATGAAGAAAGTATTATTTGTGGCATCAGAGAGTGTTCCGTTTATTAAAACAGGAGGACTTGCCGATGTAGCAGGCTCTTTACCTAAATATTTTGATAAAAAAGAGTTTGATGTAAGGGTTATGATTCCTAAGTATGCCTGTATTCCAGAAGAATGGAAGCAGAAGATGCAGTATAACACACATTTTTATATTGACCTTGCATGGCGTAAGCAGTATGTAGGAATTCTTGAAATGGAATATGAAGGCATCAAATTTTATTTCGTTGATAATGAATTCTATTTTGCAGGAGATAAGCCTTATGGTTATATCCATGAGGATATTGAGAAGTTTGCATTTTTCTGTAAGGCGTCATTATCTGCACTGCCAAGTCTTGGTTTCAGACCGGACATTATACATTGCCACGACTGGCAGACTGGCCTTATACCTGTATACCTTCATGATATGTTTATGGAAAATGATTTTTATCATGGAATTAAGACAATTATGACTATACATAACCTTAAGTTCCAGGGAATATGGGATTTGAAAAAGGTTAAAGACATCACTGGCCTGAACCAGTCATTTTTTGCATCAGATAAGCTTGAGGCTTATGGTGACGCAAACTACCTTAAAGGTGGCATAGTATATGCAGACCTTGTAACTACAGTTAGTGAATCATATGCAGAAGAAATTAAGATGCCATTCTATGGTGAAAAACTTGACGGCCTTATGCGTGCCCGCAGCAACTGCCTGTCTGGCATTGTAAATGGCCTTGACTATGACGAGTGGAATCCTGAAACAGATAACCTTATTTATACAAATTATAGTGCAAAGAATTTCCGCAAGGAAAAGGTTAAGAATAAGAGAGGCCTGCAAAAAGAACTTGGGCTTGCACAGGATGACAGGAAGTTTATGATTGGTATTGTATCAAGGCTTACTGACCAGAAAGGGCTTGACCTTGTTGACTATGTTATAGAGGAAATCTGTGCAGAAGATGTGCAGCTTGTAGTCCTTGGTACAGGTGAAGAAAAATATGAGCACCTGTTCAGGCATTTTGAATGGAAATACCATGACAGGGTATCTGCAAATATTTATTATTCCAATGAGCGTTCACACAAGATATATGCAGCATGTGACGCGTTCCTTATGCCATCATTATTTGAGCCATGTGGATTAAGCCAGCTTATGAGCCTCAGGTATGGCACAATACCTATCGTAAGGGAAACAGGCGGGCTTAAAGACACAGTAGAGCCATATAATGAGTATGAAGGTACAGGAACAGGTTTCTCATTTGCCAATTATAATGCACATGAAATGCTTAATACAATAAATTATGCAAAGGATGTATATTATAACAGGAAACGTGAATGGAATAAAATGATAGACAGGGCTATGGCAGTTGATTTCTCATGGAATAATTCAGCTGTAAAATATGCTGATTTGTACAGGGGATTATAGTATTACCTGTCTTATAACTAAAAGCCATGCAGTGCTTAAGATGCCTGCATGGTTTTTTTAACCGCCAGAAGAGGCAGGAGGTTTTTCATGCGTTTAGATAAATATCTGGCAGAAATGTCATATGGGACTAGAAATGAAGTTAAGAAGATAATACGGTCAGGCAGCGTTACAATTAATGGTGTACCAGCGTTTAAGCCAGAAACAAAGGTCAATGAATTGTCTGATATAGTATATATAGGGGATAAGAGGATTTCCTACAGCCAGTATGTGTATTATATGCTTAATAAGCCAGCAGGCTGTGTTTCAGCAACAAAAGACAACATGCACAAAACAGTTATAGACTTATTAAAAGAGAACATCGGAAACAATACCAGGGATGATATTTTTCCTGCTGGCAGGCTTGACATAGATACAGAAGGACTTGTGCTGCTCACAAATAATGGTGCGCTTGCGCATATGCTGCTGTCACCACGCAGGCACGTTGACAAGGCCTATTACATTGTTGCGGAGGGGATTATTACAGATGAGGGCATAAAACAGCTTACAGAGGGCATTGACATAGGTGACAGTACATTAACACTCCCTGCACAGGCAGAAAATATAAAACTTTGCAGCATTGGGGAACTTAGCAAAGACATACAGGATATTATAAAAAGTAAATATAATGAAAATTCTTCACAGATACCAGCAGGCAAAATATATACATCAATGGAACTTGTATTGCATGAAGGAAGGTACCACCAGGTCAAAAGGATGATTGAAGCTGCTGGTAGCAAAGTATTATATTTAAAAAGAATACGCATGGGCACACTATGGCTGGATGGGACACTGCTTCCTGGAGAGTGCAGGGAATTATCAGCAAAAGAAGCCCGCCAGCTTGAAAATATAATATGATTTCCAGTTATGCTTTGTTTGTGTTTTGTATAAGAAGACGGACGGTTTCTGTGCCAGAGCCAGAATATTCCGTACAGGGGCACACATCCGGCTACGATACAATGTCATTAAGTTAAGGGATATGCTGGAATTTAACAATGGGGTGGGCTGGCAAATCCAAAGTGCCTTCCATGAACAAAGCACGCTTCCGCTTAAACTCGCACGCAATGGTGCATAAAGCCCCCAATGTTCCTTTGGAACATTTAACACGGGGTTAAGCACCAGCGGCTTCGTACAGCTTGTTCATGTAAGCACATTTGGAATTTGCCAGCTAATCTGCTCTTTGGCAGTTTACAAAAACATTTCTACCAAAAACCTTAACTAAATGACATTGCGCTGCGTGGGTTAAAATGTCCCTTTTATGTAATAATTCATGGCATCTGGCATGCAAAACCTGCCAACATAAATTTATACTAAAACACAAAATAAAAAGATAACTGGAAATGGGGTGTGGGGGATGATTTTGCCAGAGCACAGCAGGTTTTTGGTGTTCCATCTAATATTATTCCATGACAGGGGTACTTCAGCCCCGCCAGTATTTAAGCCAGATATTTAATGGTACAGAATAAACGACAGTTTATGCTGGAGCATTAAATATCTGGCATTATGTGCTGCATAGCTGGCTGGCATTGTGAAATATTTACAAAATCCATTTTAAAAATTTACATATAAAATAAAAGACACACCATAAATAGTATGTCTTAAATCTCCTGCTCTTTCTTTTACCAGTATACCCTGGTTCTGTTCTAAGCTGGAAATGGGATTTGAACCCACGGCCCCTTCATTACGAGTGAAGTGCTCTGCCAGCTGAGCTATTCCAGCAAAACGGGATTATATTTATCTCATACATTAGTTTATATGGATAAGCACCATTTGTCAAGAGTTAAAACTGCCTGGATAATTTCCAGTTATCCTTTGTTGGTGTAATTTGGAGGACGGACGGTTTACAGCGCCAGAGCCAGAATATTCCGTACAGGGGCACGTTCTCACTACGTTAACCCACGCA
>CAJTRU010000059.1 GCA_910579085.1 uncultured Lachnospiraceae bacterium
TAACTGGAAATGGGGTGGCGGGGATTATTCCGCCAGCCACTTGCCAGACAGTGTATAAGAAAGATATTAAAGAAGAGTATTATATTAAAAGGATAATAGGGCTTCCTGGTGAAACTGTACAAATTGATAGTGAAGATATTTTATTTTGCTAAAACTTAAAATTTTGATTGACATTTATAATTACATCTGATATTATATAAAGGCATTGTTAAAACATGCCAGCGGAAGTGCTGGAATTGGCAGACAGGCATGATTCAGGTTCATGTGTTGGCAACGACGTGTGGGTTCAAGTCCCATCTTCCGCATTAAAAATAAACCTTAAGGATATTAAGGTTTATTTTTTTGTCCTTTTAACTGGATTTCTTATAAGCAAAGTCTTTGTTTTATAATTAAAAGTAGAAAAATTTATGTAACATATTTATATGCAATAATGTTAAACCACATAATTCTATGCATTTTAACCAAATTATTTTTATTCTTTATATCTAAAATATGCAATATAACAAAAATTCTGGACATCATTCTGATATTTTGGTATACAGCCTGATATATTAAAACCCTGTTAGAAAGTATAATACAGACAGAATAATTAATAAGGAGGAGGAAGATGGAATTTGGTTATTTTGACAACAACAGGCGGGAGTATGTAATTACAAATCCCTGTACACCAGCACCGTGGGTAAATTACCTTGGTTCACCTGCTTATGGTGCAATTATTTCAAATAATGCAGGCGGATACAGTTTTGCAAGGTCTGGTGCTAATGGAAGGATACTGCGTTATATCTTTAACAGTTTTGACCAGCCTGGACGTTATATTTATATACGTGACAATAACAGCAAGGATTACTGGTCTGCTTCCTGGCAGCCTGTTGGGAAAAGCCTTAGTGATTACAAGAGTGAGTGCCGCCACGGTACTGCATATACAAAGATATCAGCAGATTACAGTGGCATACATTCAGAAGCTTTGTATTATGTGCCGCTGGATAAGGATTATGAGGTATGGGAGTTAACCCTTGTTAATAATTCGGGCACTGCAAGGGATTTGACAATTACAGGCTATGCAGAGTTTACCAATAACAGTAATTATGAACAAGACCAGGTGAACCTCCAGTATTCACAGTTTATTACAGAAACTGCATTTTGCAGCAACCGGATATGCCAGATGGTACATAGCAACCTGGATGCACTTGAAGAAGGGGAAGAAGTAGACGGCAAAACCATTACATCCCGTTTCTTTGGCATGGCAGGGGCAGACGTTTCTTCATATTGTGGTGACAGGGAAATGTTCCTTGGGCGGTACAATGGGTATGGAAACCCTGAAGGTGTAGCCTGCGGGCATCTGGATGGTTCGCTTAACTACAATGAAAACGGGTGTGGGGCGCTTTCTTCCGTAATTACACTTGAACCAGGTGGTACAAAAACTATCGTGTTTGTGCTTGGCATGAAGGATAATGAGGAAGCAGGAAATATATTAAAGTATTATAACAGTCCAGAAGAACCATGTAAAAAAGACCTGGATAACCTGGTTTCATACTGGCATGGAAAGCTTTCACATTTCCAGGTAAAAACACCAAGTGAAGAGTTTGATACTATGGTGAATACATGGAATTCATATAACTGCTTTATGACATTTATATGGTCACGTGCTGCTTCTTTTACTTACTGCGGGCTGCGCAACGGGTATGGCTACCGTGATACGGTACAGGATATACAAGGCATAATACATCTTGCACCAGAAATGGCCCTGGAGAAAATACGTTTTATGCTTTCGGCACAGGTTGACAATGGCGGAGGGCTGCCTCTTGTCAAGTTTACACATAACCCAGGGCATGAAGATACACCTGATGATGCTTCTTATGTAAAAGAAACAGGCCATCCGGCATACAGGGCAGATGATGCATTGTGGCTGTTCCCGACAATTTATAAATATATTGCAGAATCCGGAAACCTTTCATTTATTGATGAGGTAATTCCTTTTGCCAATAAGGATGAAGGTACAGTTTATGAACATCTGAAACGTGCCATTGGTTTTTCAATGGAACATCTTGGCAGACATGGGATGCCTGCTGGCCTTTATGCTGACTGGAACGACTGCCTCAGGCTTGGCAAAGGGGGCGAATCTTCATTTGTATCATTCCAGCTTTATCTCGCCATGTCTGTTATGAAGGATTTTGCAGAATATAAGGAAGATAAAGACTATATAGTTTATCTGGAAAGAAACCAGGAAAAACTTGGTGCAGTTATACAGGAAATCTGCTGGGACGGGGACAGGTTTATACGTGGCATTACAGAAAATGGCGATGTCATAGGAAAACACACTGATACTGAGGCTGATATATGGCTTAACCCACAGAGCTGGGCAGTAATAAGCGGGTTTGCTTCAGACAGCCAGGCAGATACGGTGCTTGATATGGTCTATAAAAGGCTTAACACAGAATATGGGGCAGTTTTAATGGACCCGCCTTACCATAAACACGCTTTTGAAGGTGCGCTTGCAGTTATATATAATGCTGGTACAAAAGAAAATGCTGGCATATTCTCACAGTCACAAGGCTGGATTATACTTGCTGAAGCTTTACGTGGACATGGGGAACGTGCATTTAAGTATTTTATGGAAAATGCCCCTTCAGCACAGAACAGCAAAGCAGAAATACGTAAACTTGAGCCTTATTGTTACGGGCAGTTTACAGAAGGAAAAGACAGCCCGCATTTTGGACGTTCACATGTACACTGGCTTACTGGCACAGCATCAACTGTTATGACAGGATGTGTGGAAGGTATTTTAGGAATACGCCCTGGTTTCTATGGAATTAAAATTGAACCAGCAGTCCCAAAAGAATGGGAAAGCTTTGAGATTAATAAGGATTTCAGGGGGAAACACCTGCATATTACAGTTAGCAACAAAAACCATGCAGAAACAGGATGTAAAAGGCTTATTGTCAATGGAGAGGAAATAGAAGGAAATTATATTCCAGAAGAAATGCTTACAGAACAGACAGAAATCACACTTGAAATTTCCTAAAAATATGCTGCACTTTATATATCTGTCTTAGTAAAAAGTCATAGCATGATTTTGACATTTTTAAAATGTATTTAGTATTAAAAGGCGTATAAACGGGCTATAATCCATTATGAAAAGAACAACAAAATATTATAATTTAAGGAGGATTTTTATATGAAAAAGAAGTACATTAGTATGGTATTAATGGCAGCTTTAGCTGCAGGGACACTGGCAGGATGTGGTGATAAAAGTTCCGGAACCGGCGGGGATAAAAATTCCAGCACACAAAAAGACAGTTCTGAAAGCAGCAAGGGTGGTGACAATGCTACAGCAGAAGGCAAAGTTATTAATGTTTATAGCTGGAATGATGAGTTTATGAAAAGGGTAACAGCAGTTTACCCGGAAGTTAAGGAAACATCTTCTGATAAAACAGTTACTACCTTAAAGGATGGTACAGAAATCCACTGGATTATAAATCCTAACCAGGATGGTGTATACCAGCAGAAACTTGATGAAGCGCTGCTTAACCAGGCAAGTGCGGCAGCAGATGACAAGGTTGATATCTTTTTATCAGAAACAGACTATGTAAACAAGTATACAGATGCAGAAGCAGACGTTGCAATGCCACTTACTGACCTTGGCATTAATCCTGATACAGACCTTTCAGACCAGTATGATTTTACAAAGGTAACAGCTTCTGACGTAAATGGCGTGCAGAGGGGTTCTACATGGCAGTGCTGTCCAGGTCTTCTGGTTTACAGGCGTGATATCGCAAAAGAGGTATTTGGTACAGATGACCCTGTAAAAGTTGGTGAAAAGGTAAAAGACTGGGATACAATGAAGACAACTGCAGAAGAACTGAAAGCAAAAGGATATTATACATTCTCTTCTTATGCAGATACTTTCCGCCTTTATGGCAACAGCATTTCAGCACCTTGGGTAAGCCCAGGTGAAACAGTTATTAAAGTTGACCAGAAGATTATGGACTGGATAAATACTTCTAAAGAGTGGCTTGATGCAGGATATCTTAATAAAACTGTAAAAGGACAGTGGAATGATGACTGGAATAAGGCAATGGGTTCAAAATCAAAAGTATTCGCATTTCTTTTCCCTGCATGGGGTATTGACTTTACTTTAAAGCCTAACTGGGATGGTAAAGATGGTGCATGGGCTGTAACAAATCCTCCACAGGAATATAACTGGGGTGGTTCATATGTACATGCATGCACAGGTACAGATAACCCAACAATTGTTAAGGATATTATACTTTCAGTAACTGGCAATAAAGATAACCTTTTAAAGATTTCCAAGGACTACTTAGACTTTACAAATACAAAGAGTGGTATGCAGGAAGCTGCTAAAGACAATAAATCATATGCTTCTGAATTCCTTGGCGGACAGAACTCATTTGAATACTTTACACCTGTTGCAGAAAATATTGAGATAGCACCACTTTCAGCTTATGACCAGGGATGTGTTGAATTAATCCAGAATGCATTTAGTGATTACTTCCAGGGACAGGTTGATTTTGATAAGGCTAAGTCAAACTTTGAAACAGCAATAAAAGAGCGTTATCCTGAAACTACAGAGGTACAGTGGCCATAATAATGGCAGTAACTGCACTGCTATTAAAAAAGGAAAGGAGTGGTGCTTTATGAAACGGAAACATAAAAGCGTCAGCTATTCAAAGTGGGGATATATTTTTATTCTTCCTTTTTTTGTAAGCTTTTTCATTTTCTCTTTTATTCCTCTGGCAGATACAATAAGGTACAGCTTTTTTGAATATTACCGTTCAGGAATTAAAGAAATAGGCCCGAATTTTGTTGGCATGGAAAATTACAGCAGCCTGATGGCATCAGATATGCTTAAATATGCAGGCAATACATTTATACTCTGGATTATAGGGTTTATTCCACAGATTGTAATAGCATTGCTGCTTGCAGCATGGTTTGTGGATATCCGCCTTAAAATCCATGCACAGCAGTTCTTTAAGGTAGTTATTTACCTTCCAAACCTGATTATGGCATCAGCGTTTGCAATGCTGTTCTTTACATTGTTTTCAACAAACGGGCCAATTAATGGTATCTTAATGTCAATAGGCATTGCTAAAGAACCAATAGACTTTATGGGGTCTGTATTTGGAACAAGGTCACTTGTAGGGTTTATGAATTTCCTTATGTGGTTTGGAAATACTACAATTATGCTTATGGCGGCAATTATGGGTATAAGCACGGATATATTTGAAGCATCTGAAATTGACGGGTGCAACAGTATACAGAGGTTCTTTAAAATTACACTTCCTCTTATACGCCCGATTCTTGCATATACACTGATTAACTCTATAATCGGCGGCCTCCAGATGTTTGATGTGCCACAGATTTTAACAAACGGCCAGGGTTCTCCAGACCGTACATCAATGACACTGATTATGTTCTTAAACAGCCACTTAAAGAGCAAGAATTATGGTATGGCAGGTGCATTGTCAGTTTACCTGTTTATTGTCAGCGCTATACTCTGCTTCTTTGTATACCGCATGACTAATAATAATGACCCTGATGGTTCAAAAGCAGCAGCCAGAAAGGCAAAAAGGAGGGGATAGCTTATGAAAACAAGAAAATCAGACCATCTGCGCAGCGTTATTGCACATGTGGTACTTGTAATACTGTCATTTATGTGCCTGTTCTTCTTCTATATACTGATAGTAAATGCAACGCGTTCACATGCAGATTTACAGAAAGGTTTTTCGGCACTTCCAGGCAGCCACCTGCTAAAGAATTTTATGAGTGTTGCAAATGATGGCAGTTTCCCAATGTTTAAGGGGATTTTAAACAGCCTGGTAGTTTCCGGCTGTTCAGCTGCAATCTGTACATATTTTTCAGCACTGACAGCATATGGGCTTTATGCATATGATTTTAAGCTGAAGAAAGTAGCATTTACATTTATAATGGCTATTCTTGTAATGCCAACACAGGTTACAGCAATGGGTTTCTTACGCCTGGTTACTAATATGGGGATGTATGATTCACTTCTTCCGCTTATTATACCATCCATTGCTTCACCATCTGTATTTTACTTTATGTACAGTTACTTACAGTCATCCCTTCCGCTGTCACTTGTTGAAGCTGCAAGGATTGACGGGTGCGGTGAATTCAGGACATTTAACAGGATTGTGCTTCCAATTATGAAACCAGCTATTGCAGTACAGGCAATATTCTCATTTGTTGGTTCATGGAATAACTACTTCGTTCCTGCACTGGTTATCCAGTCAAAAGATAAAATGACTGTGCCAATCCTTATTGCAACATTGAGAGGTGCAGACTATATGAACTTTGATATGGGCAAAATATACATGATGATTATGATAGCAATAGTACCAATTATCCTTGTATACTTGTTCCTTTCTAAGTATATAATTGCAGGCATCACACTTGGCGGTGTCAAAGAATAAAAAGACAGCCTGCTTAAATATTTTTAAACATCCATAGTTTTTATTTCAGTTATAAATAATAGCTATGGATGTTTTATTTTAGAGGGCTGGCTTAATGAGGTTAAATAAAATAACATAACAGAGGTAAAAACATGGAAAAAACAAAAAGATTTTACAGTGGTACTTTAAGCAAAGAGCGTACAGGACGTGAAAATGCACATGCGGAACTTGCAAGAAAGCTTGCAGCAGATGGAATTGTACTATTAAAGAATGATGGCCAGGTACTTCCGCTTGACACCACAAAACCTGTTGCACTTTTTGGAAGTGGTGCAGATAAAACAGTTAAAGGCGGCACTGGTTCTGGTGATGTTAATAACAGATACAATATTTCAATATATACGGGGTTAAAAGAGGCTGGCATTTCCATTACAAGCACAGGCTGGATTAATGATTACAATAAACGTTACATGGATGCCAGGAATTTATGGAGGGAAAAAGTAAGGGAAGATGCCAGTAAAACTGAAAATACATTTGAAGCTTATGCCAGTAACCCGTTTATAATACCAGGCGGCAGGGATATTACAAATAATGATATAAAAGACGCTGCTGCTGCAATTTATGTAATAAGCCGTATCTCTGGCGAAGGAAGGGACAGGCGCAAAGAAGAAGGGGATTATTATTTAAGCAGCAGGGAAAGGGAAGATATCTTATGCCTGGACAGTAAAAATATTCCAGTTATATTAATACTAAATACTGGCGCACCAATAGAACTGTCTGGCATACTGCTGGAAACCACTAATGTAAAAGCTATATTAAATATTTCACTTCCTGGGCAGGAAGGTGGAAATGCTGTTGCAGATATACTTACAGGAAAAACAGTGCCATCCGGGAAACTTGCAGCAACATGGGCTGTACATTATGAGGATTACCCGTGTGCAGAAAACTTTAGTGGCCTGGACGGGGATTTGTCAAAAGAAGAATACAGGGAAGGTATTTATACAGGGTACAGGTACTTTAGCAGTTTTGGAATAAAACCATTATTTACATTTGGTTCAGGGCTGTCTTATACATCTTTTTCAATTAAATTTACAGGGCTTAAAATAACTGGGACAGTAATAGAAGTTAAATTTTCAGTAAAAAATACAGGGGAAGTTTATTCTGGACGGGAAGTTGTACAGGTCTATATAACACCGCCACAGACAGGTACAGCCAGGGAATACCACAGGCTTGCAGGCTTTGCCAAAACTGGTATTCTTATGCCAGGCGGGACACAGCAGGTTGTAATTAAAATAGAGCAGAAACAGGCTGCCAGTTTTTCAGAAGAAACAGGTGCATGGGTTATTGAAAAAGGAAAATATGGCATATGGGCTGGCAACAGCAGCAGTTCCCTGTCACTTGAAGCCCTGCTTGATGCAGAAGAAACAGTAATAATTGAAAATACGGACAGGATATGCAAAAAAACAGCAGAATTCCAGGAACTTGGCGTTGCTGCTTTTGCAGAATCCAGAACAAAAAAATGGCTGGCAGAGGCAGAGGAAAGAAAAATACCTGTATTTGCTTTTATGCCATCTGTAGAAAAGAAAAAGGAATTTAATGCACCATATGTGCAGGAAGGGCAGGCAGAAGAGTTAATAACACTGCTGCATGGGAAAATTACAGATGAAAACAGTATGCTTGGTTCAGCAGGAGCCAATGTGCCAGGTTCAGCAGGGGAAACAGCAGAAATAACAGATAGCAGTGGCATGGGGCTTTGTGTTGTTATGGCAGACGGGCCAGCAGGGCTCAGGCTGCAGCAAAGCTATGAAACAGACAAGCATACAGGAAACCTGTATAGTACAAGCTTGCTGGCGTCACTTGAAAATGGATTTTTAGAAGAAGCAGAAACACATAAAAATGCTGATACTTATTACCAGTTCTGTACAGCATTTCCTGTAGGCACAGTAATTGCACAGACATGGGATACAAGCCTTGTAGAAGAGTTTGGCAGGGCGGTTGCAGAAGAAATGGAAGAGTTCCATATTGGCTTATGGCTTGCACCAGGCATGAATATCCAGAGAAACCCGTTATGCGGGCGGAATTTTGAATATTATTCAGAAGACCCCTTGCTTTCAGGGGTTATGGCAGCAGCAGTAACAAGAGGGGTACAAAGCAATGGCAAATGTGGTGTAACAATCAAACACTTTGCATGTAATAACCAGGAAGACAACCGTATGGGTGTGGATGCCTGCATTTCAGAACGTGCGCTGCGTGAAATATACCTGCGTGGGTTTGAGATTGCAGTAAAAAGCAGTGCGCCAGCAGCAATTATGACTTCTTACAACTGTATAAACGGTGTACATGCAGCCAACAGCAAAGACCTTTGTACAACAGTTGCACGTGGTGAATGGGGATTTGAAGGTGTATTTATAACTGACTGGAGCACAACTGCACCTGAAGATGGAAGCGTGCCATGGAAATGCGTGGCAGCAGGAAATGACATTATAATGCCAGGAAGCCTTAAAGACGATAAAAATATAAAAGAGGCATATAAACAGGGAAAACTGGCAGAAAAAGAAATAAGGGAATGTGCATGGCGTGTAAATGCATTAATAGAAAAATTAGGCAGCATATGGAATTAACAGCAGCCAGGCAATAAAATTGGAATAAATATTATAAAACTCCTGTGGCGTCTAGACCATAGGAGTTTTTGATTTAGATATACAGCATGACAGGAAATTATCCACCCAGGTACATAGATTTTTGCTGGTATTTATGATAATATAAACTTAACTGGTTTTAACCCTTGCCAGTAAGAATTAAAATGCAGATAATGGAGGGGTATGGGTATTTATATGGAAAAGTATATTATGGCACTGGATGCAGGCACTACAAGTAACCGTTGTATTTTGTTTGACCACAAAGGTGGGATAGTGTCTGTTGCACAAAAGGAATTTACACAGATTTTCCCAGAGCCAGGCTGGGTGGAGCATGATGCAAAGGAAATATGGTCTACACAGCTTGGTGTTGCAGTAGAGGCAATGTCAAAGGCAGGGGTACAGGCGGATGGCATTGCGGCAATAGGTATAACTAACCAGAGGGAGACTACTATTGTATGGGATAAAGAAACGGGTGAACCTGTTTATAATGCTATTGTATGGCAGTGCAGGCGCACTTCAGGTTATTGTGATGCTTTAAAGGAAAAAGGGCTGTCCGGCATGATAAGGCAGAAAACAGGTCTTGTAATTGATGCCTATTTTTCAGCAACAAAAATTAAATGGATTTTAGATAATGTACCAGGGGCGCGCAGGCGTGCCCAGAACGGCGGACTGCTTTTTGGGACAGTTGATACATGGCTTATATGGAAGCTTACTAAAGGCAGGGTGCATGTAACTGATTATTCAAATGCTTCACGCACTATGATGTATAATATTAATGATTTGAAGTGGGATGAAGATATTTTAAATGAACTGGATATCCCGTCCTCTATGCTTCCAGAAGTACATGCATCAAGTGAAATATATGGGATGGCTGACAGTTCATTTTTTGGTGGAAGCATACCTGTTGCCAGTGCTGCTGGTGACCAGCAGGCGGCACTTTTCGGCCAGGCATGTTTTAATAAAGGTGATGTTAAAAACACATATGGCACAGGATGTTTTCTTTTAATGAATACAGGAAATAAGCCTGTGTTTTCAGAAAACGGGCTTGTAACTACTATTGCATGGGGACTGGACGGAAAGATAAACTATGCACTTGAAGGTTCTATATTTATTGCAGGGGCAGTTATCCAGTGGCTAAGGGATGAAATGCACTTAATAGACTGTGCCGCAGATTCAGAAGCAATGGCACAGAAAGTGCCAGACACAAATGGATGTTATGTTGTGCCTGCATTTACAGGGCTTGGTGCACCTTACTGGAACCAGTATGCCAGGGGCATGGTTACAGGGCTTGTGCGCGGGACAAACAGATACCATATTACCAGGGCGGCACTTGAAGCAATTGCCTACCAGGCAGATGATGTATTACAGGCAATGAAAGCGGATTCAGGGATTGGCATACCTGCCTTAAAAGCAGATGGCGGTGCTAGTGCCAATAATTTCTTAATGCAGGCACAGGCGGATATTATAAACCTGCCTGTAATCTGCCCTAAATGCATAGAAAGCACGGCAGCAGGTGCAGCAGGACTGGCAGGGCTTGCCACAGGTTACTGGAAAAACCTGGAAGAGATTGCAGGAAACCTGGAAACTGGCAGGGCTTTTTACCCTGTAATTACAGAAGAAGAAAGGAAGAAAAAACTGGAGGGATGGAAAAGGGCTGTAGACTGTGCCAGAAGCTGGGCAGGCTGGCAGGATAGCAAATAATAGCAAAGACAATATTTTTCTGCATTAAGCGGATGGGGGATTATTATGTTTGAAATTAAAGGAAAGATTAGTACGGCAGTATGTTATGCCAATACTATAGAAGAAGAGGCAATAGAACAGATACGCAGGATGTGTGATTATGACTTTACAGAGGGAAGCAAAATATGCATTATGCCAGATGTACATGCGGGGAAGGGCTGTACTATTGGCACGACAATGACAGTACATGGAAAGGCTGTGCCTAATATTGTTGGCGTTGATATTGGCTGTGGCATGTATACAGTTAATATTGGCAAAGTGGATATTGACTTTGAAAAAGTGGATGAAGCAGCACATTATATACCCTCTGGAATGAATGTATGGCAGGGCAGGCAGGAACGCTTTAACCTCCAGGAGCTGGCCTGTTACCGCAGTTTAAGTAATACAAAATATCTGGAAAGAAGCCTTGGCACGCTTGGCGGCGGCAACCATTTTATTGAAATAGACAAGGCAGCAGATGGTACAAAGTACATTGTTATCCACACTGGCAGCCGCAACCTTGGCAAGCAGGTAGCAGAAATTTACCAGCATCTTGCTGTCAGCCTCCATTCTGGCAAGGAAGAGTATTTTAAGAAAAGGGATGAAATAATAGCCACTTATAAGGCTGAAGGGCGCAGGAAAGAAATACATGCAGCATTAAAAGAGCTTAGATGGGAAAGAAGGGACAGCCTTATACCAGATGACTTGTGCTATCTTTATGGCACTTATTTTGATGATTACCTGCATGATGTAGAGATTTGCCAGCAGTTTGCAAGAAAAAACCGCGAAAAAATTGCAGAGGTGCTTTTAAACTATATAGGTATGGAAGCAGGGGAAGCCTTCCACACAATCCATAATTATATTGACACAGAAAATATGATTTTAAGGAAAGGGGCAATATCTGCATATAAAGATGAAAAAATCTTAATACCAATTAATATGAGGGACGGAAGCGTGCTTGCAACAGGCAAAGGAAACCCGGACTGGAATTATTCTGCCCCTCATGGTGCAGGCAGGCTTATGTCACGTACAAAAGCCAAAGAAGCGTTAAGCATGGAAGAATATAAAAATGTAATGGAAGGGATTTATACAACATCCGTAAATGAGGCAACACTTGATGAAGCGCCAATGGCATATAAATCTTTAGATGATATAATTGACGCAATAAAAGAGTCTGTAAATATAATTGATATTATGAAACCAGTATATAATTTTAAAGCTTCATAGCAACACCCAGATACAGGACTTTCTGGCATATTAAAGAAAGGGGCACAGATATGGAAGAAACTTTATATGTAACATATAACCCTGTTACAATTAAGAACCAATATGATGAGCTGCCTCATGGCAAAACACGCATGGCAGCAATAAAAAGCGCTATAAAAGAGGCAGACAGGAATAACGACATAACGTTTATGATATATTTCAGGGAGGATTTATGTGATGAGTCGTGTTTCTATGGTGATGAAACAGAAATGATGGTAATATTTCCAGAAATATTAAACCTTATAGACAGATACCCGGACACCCCGTCAACCCAGTTTGATACTGCTTATAAAAATGCAACAGAGCATGTATTATGGGTTTATAAATGGGTAGTTGGAAGGTGTTCAGGGTTTTACCAGATACCTATGGAAGACTGCATGAAATTCTTTAATGATTTTAAAGAGCGTTCCATTGCATATGGTTTTAACTTAAAACCATACTACAGGCTTTTGTATGGATTTTACCATTTTGATGACGAAAAATCAGATGAAGCTTTTTATAATTTTGAAAAGCTTCCAAGAGATTCAAACTGTAATTGCAGGGCCTGTGACAGAAATGCGGAGATAAGCTTTTACCTGGATAAAGACAATTATAAAAAAGCCGTGGAATTATCAGAAGATATTGAGTCACGTAAACTGAGATGCGGAAGGGACAATTCAGCATGGCTGCGTATGAAAATAAGCTTTATGTCTTATTATATGGACAATGGGTACTTTGAGGAAGCAGATGAAGTTGCATATCTTATTGAACATAATATGAATGACAGGACAGAGTACCAGGCCTGGGATGATATTTTAAGATGTTATTCATATACAAGGCCAGGCAGGGCATTAAGGATATATAAAAAACACTGGAAGATGTGGCAGGAAGGTACAAGCCCTTCAGACGAATTTTACAAAACATTAAATGTCTGCTGTTTCTGGAAAAAATACAGGATGGACAGGGAAAAAGACACTGTAAAGCTTGCACTTGATAAAACATTCCCACTGTATAATGAAGAAAACATTTATAACACAGAAGAGTTATATAATTATTATTATAAAAGGGCAGAAGATATTGCAATAAAATTTGATAAAAGAAATAACGCAGACAGCTATAAAAAAGATATGCAGGAAAGATTGGATATCCAAAGGTACATAAAATGCAATATGACCCAGAAAAATTAAAAAATAATTATGACAATATGCCTCATGGCAGACAAAGGACAAGTGCTATATAAGAAACCGCACCAGTACTTATTCCATTATGTTAAAAGATGCATTAACAGTAGCGGACACAGTATAACAGTATAAAACAAGAGGAGGGTTTGGATGAATTATAATCCAGAAGAATTAAAAAACAGATATGAGGAGTTTCCTCATGGCAAACCAAGGATGGATGGCATAAAGGCTGCTATAGAAGCCGCCGACCAGAACAATGATGTGCCATTTATGATATATTTCAGGGAGCAGATGTGCCATGAATCATGTTATTATGGGGATACTATGTATATGATGGTAATATTTCCAGAGATGCTGTCTATAATAGACAAATATCCTGATACACCATCAACACAGTTTGACTCTGCTTATGTAAACGCACTTGACCATATAATATGGATATATAAATGGTTAATCAGTGAGTGCAGCAGTTTTTACCAGATTTCAATGGAAGACTGTTTAAAATTTTTTGAAGATTACAAGAAACGTTCTGCTGCATTTGGATATAATTTAAAACCATATTACAGGGCACTTTATTATTTTTATAAATTTGATGATGGAAAAAGGGAAGAAGCTTTCCATAAATTTGAGAAAACCCCACGGGATGCAAATAGTGACTGCCATGCATGTGAAAGAAACACAGAGATAGAATTTTATCTTAATAAGGGCAGTTTTGGCAAGGCAGTGGAATTATCAAAGGATATTGAGAATTTTAAGTTAAGATGTGGTGATTACTGGGACGCATGGCTGCGTATGAAAATATCATTCCTTGAATACTACCTTGATAACTGCATGTTTGAAGAAGCAACAGAAATTGCAATGATACTTGAACGTAAAATCAATGAAAAGGCAGAATACCAGGTATGGGGCACTATTATGAATTGTTATGCCCATACAAAGCCAGGCAGGGCACTAAGGGTTTATAAAAAGCACTGGAAGGAATTAGAAGACTATACCCCGTTTGATACATTTGAGTCTGTACGCAATGTATGCAGTTTCTGGGATAAGATAAACAGGGATGGCAAAGAAACTGTAAAATTACAGTTAGACAGGACATTCCTGCTGTATAATGAAGATAATACATATAAAACAGAAGATTTATTTAATTATTATTACAATATGGCAAAAGATATTGCAGAAAAATTTGATAAAAGAAACAATTCTGGCAGCTATATGGAAAAACTGTCAGAGTCATTAGAAATTGCCAAAAAATAGAAAGAAAAGAGGTATATAAAAAATGGAAGACTTTCGTTTTAAAGTTAATTTAGGAGGCATGATTGAGATTTTATCTGACCATCTCTACAGCAGCCCTGATGTGTACATAAGGGAACTTTTGCAGAACGGGGTTGATGCAATTAACGCAAGGAAAAACCATGAAAAAGATAACGGGGTTCTGGAAGGTGCAGAAGCTGGCAATGGTTTTATTACCCTTGGTGTAGAAGAAGGTAAAAAACTTATTTTTACAGATAACGGGCTTGGGCTTACGGAGGCTGAAATCCACCAGTTCCTTGCTATTATTGGTGAGTCGTCTAAAAGGAATTTAACAGATGGAAGGATACATACTGATTACATTGGAAGGTTTGGAATAGGGCTTTTATCATGTTTTATGGTATCTGATGAAATAAGGATGTATACCAAATCAAGCAAGGCAGCAGATGCACATGTGCTTGAATGGAGAGGAAAGCCAGATGGTACATATAATATAATTGACCACGGGACAGGGTGTGAAGAAGCACCTTTCTTTAATGAAAACCCTGGAACACAGGTGGTGCTTGCAGCAAAACCTGGCCAGGAAAGCTATTTTACAAAGGAAACAATAAAAAGGCTTGTTATATATTATGGAATGTTGCTTCCGTTCCCAATTATAATAAAACAGGACGGGGAAGAGGAGCAGATAAATCCTGTATACCTTCCCTGGGAAGGAAGGGAAACAAATAAAAACGAACTTATGCTTTTTGGAAGCATGATGTTTGCAGAACCTGGAGAGGAAATTATGGGAAACCTGGGGCAGCAGTTTTTTGACTGTGTGCCGTTCCATTCAGAAGAAGGAAATGTATCAGGTGTAGCATATATTGTGAAATATGCAGTACAGCCTACAGCAAAGAACGGGCACCGTATTTACCTTAAAAACATGCTGCTTACTGAAAAAGGTGAAAACCTTATACCAGACTGGGCAGTATTTACAAAATGCATTGTAAATGCAATGGATTTGCGCCCTACTGCATCAAGGGAAGGCTTTTATATTGATTCTGTACTTTCCAAGGCAAGGGACTCAATTGAAGACAGCCTTATTGGATATATCCAGGACATGGCAGAAACACAGCCAGAATTATTTGACAGGTTTTTCTCTATACACAGGCTTTCGCTTATGTCACTTGCACTTGTGTCACCTAAGCTTTTTCCAATAATTGCAGACCACTGCGAATTTGAAACAACAAGAGGCACATGTACAGGGTATACTTTAAGGACAAACAATGAGTCATTGATTTATGCACCTACGGAGTCTAAATATAAGCAGCTCTCACAGCTTTTCTTTGCACAGGACAAAATGCTTATAAATGTTTCATATGTATATTCATATGATATTTTAAAGATGATAGGGGAAGTATATGACATCGGGGTAATGGCAGTAGAGGACTGGAATATTGAAGACCTTATGAAAGACCTGTCACCTGATGCACAGGATGATACATTCGGCTTTATAAGGGTTGCTGACCGCGTTTTAAAACAGTATGACTGCCGGGCAGAGATAAAGAATTTCCCTCCAGCCAACCAGCCTGTATTTTACCTTATTGATGAAAAAGCGTTATTTAAAAGGCATATTGCGGCAGCACGTGCCAGTGCAGATTCAATGTTCCACAATATGCTGGATGCATTTGCAGAAGATATTGGTGATGATACAGTGGCAATCCTTTACTTTAACTATGAAAACCCACTTGTTAAAAGGCTTGCAGCACAGGAAAACGAAGCAGATATAAAGCTTCTTGTAGAAATCCTTTATATACAGGCATTACAGATAGGCGGATTTCCACTGCAACACAATGAACTTGGTGTTTTAAACAGAAACATCCTGGCACTTATGGACAAAGGAATGGATTAAAATAATATATGGTTTTAGAGAGGAGTTATGTAATGGAAGTTAATTATAATCCACAAAAACTTAAAACTGCCTATGACAGGCTGGGGCATGGAAAAGCAAAGGCGGACGCAATGCGCTATGCAATCCAGCAGGCAGACTTAAATAATGATATTCCATATATGATTTTTTTCAGGCAGGAATTCTGCAATGAAGCTATTTGGTATGCAGATGAAATTGACGTATATATAGTACTTCCAGAGCTTCTCTCTCTTATTGACAGATATCCTGATGCAGAACCTGTACCATACCAATATAATGATATTATAGAGGATGTATTGTATATTTATGGCTCAATGGTTGTAAACAGCAGTGATTATTACCAAATTCCACTGGAAGAATGTGAAAAACTTTTTGATGATTACACAGAACGTATGGTGAGGGCTGGACATAGTGCCAGCCTGCCATACCGTTACAGGGCTTCATTTTACACAGAAACCGGACATTCTGCAAAGGCAGCAGAATATTTTAATATTTTTAAAAAATGCCGTATAGACCCAGATGCGTGTATAGGATGCCTTACTAATTCAGAAATACATTATTATCTGTTTAATAATATGAAAGAACAGGCAGACAAGCTTGCAGCAAAGATTGAAGATGGCACTATAACTTGTAAAGATGATGAAAATAAATATTTTTCATTGTTAAGGCTGAAAATAAATTATATAGAATATTATATAATGCAAGGGGACTATGAAAATGCAATAGAATGTGCAGATGTACTAAAACGTAAAAATATGCAGAAGAAAGAATTTAATACACCAGATTTTGAAATGTGCGCATATGTTTATAGAAACCCTGGACGTGGAATGTATCTTTACAGAAACCACTGGCATGAATGGGAAAAGGAACGTGACCCATATAGTAAATTTATTTCATTGATGTGTGCTGCCTGTTTTTTTAAAGGCATTAAAAAACAGAGAAACAAAGATACCGTAAAAATCTGTGCAGACAATAGTTTTCCTATATATAATGGAAGTAATGTTTATAAACTGGACAGCCTTATAGAGTATTACTACAATGCCGCAAAAGAAATAGCAGATAAATTTGACAATAGAAATGGTACAAGTAAATTTATAGATGAACTTAATATGTCATTTTCAAATGTTTAATATAGTTTTACTATAATTATATTATATTTTTATACACTATAAGAGGTATAGCTAACGGGTAATAACATATATAAAACGGAATATCTTGTATTTAATTACAGAAAGCTTGGACATGGAAAAGCAATGGCAGGTGGACCAGATATTATAAAACCAGTGCTTTGGTTATTATATGAGGCATTGGTTAGTGTATGTTTGGATTTTTACCAGGTTTCCCTTGAAAAGGGAGATAAATTTAAACAATGCAGTGGTAAAGAATATTATTATAACGAAGCTTTTTGAATTGCAAAAAGATTTAATGATAGAAATGGAACAAATAAATTTACAGACGGACTTAATATGTCATTTTTAAATGCATTATAGTAAATATATATAAATATCCAGTTAAGAATATAAAAGTGCAGCAAATACTAATATTAATTACAGTGTTTTAGAAAAAGTATAATGTTATACAGGCTTTAGTTTTTGCTTATCTTAATGAGTACAAAACAGTTATGTAAACCATAAATTATAATTATATATGGAGGAAATTGCTTTATGAAGGATAGTACATATAATGCAGATAAGCTTATTAATAATTATATGCGCATGGAACATGGAAAGGCAAGGACAGCCGCTATGCGCTACGCAATGGAACAGGCTGATTTAAACAATGATTTAGAGTATATGCTTTATTTCAGGATGGAACTTTGTGATGAAACGGAGTGGTATGGAAACGGGCTGGATAATGTTACAGTTTTTCCAGAACTTCTGGCAATTTTAGATAATAGTCCAGCCAGCAGGAAAATTTATAATATGACAGGTGATATATTGTGGACTTATGAAAGCCTTCTTAGCGTGTGTACAGATTATTACCAGGTTTCACTGGAAGACTGTATAAATTTCCATAATGACTTTAAAAAGCGCTGGACTGCATATGGCCGGGGATTAAGAGAACCTTACAGGATGCTGTGCGGTTTTTACATTAATGCAGGTTATCCAGAGAAGGCAGGCAAAGCACTGTCAGTCTTTAAAACAAGCCCTATGGAAAATTATGACTGTACGGGCTGCGCTGCTAATACAGAACTAAAATATTACCTCAAAATAAATGAAAAAGAAAAAGCAGACATGATTGCAATGAAAATCGAAGATGGTACTTTTACATGTGGTAGTAGTTTATCAAATTCTATACCACGTATGAATAAATGTTACCTTAATTATTATTTACTGCATGGTGAGTATGAAAAAGCGGCAGAGAAAGCATATATACTGGAACATTACAGAAGCAGTGTTATAGATTATAAATTGTGGGCATCTTTTATGTGTGCGTATGTTTATACTAATACAGGAAGAGGGCTGCGTATTTATAAAAAGCACTGGAAAGACATTGAAAATGAACAGCGTCCAGGTTATATGTATTGTTCTTTTAAGGATGCTGCATGTTTTTTTACAGGGCTTAAAAGAGTAAAGGGTGAAAATACGGTAAAACTGCCAATGGACAGCACATTTCCATTGTATAATGAGGAAAATATTTATAATATAGACAGCATTGCCAGTTATTACTATAAAAAGGCGGAAGATGTAGCAAAGAAATTTGATAAAAGAAATGGTACAGGCAAATATGCCAGCGAACTTGAAATATCTCTCCAAAACATACTGGCGGCTGCTATACCAGCAACTGCCATATAAACAGCTTTTACAGGATATAATACACTTGGGAAGAAAGGCAGGAATATATAATGGAAACAGGATATAACCCCGAAAAACTTGTATATGGCTACAGGAAGCTTGCGCATGGGAAAGCAAGGGCAAGTGCTATACGTTATGCCATTAACCAGGCAGACATTAATAATGATATTCCATATATGGTCTTTTTCAGGGAGGAATTATGCTATGAGTCATCATGGTTTGTAGATGAACTGGATGTGGTTACAGTCTTTCCAGAACTTTTATCACTATCAGACAGATATCCGGATATAAAGTGTACACGTTTCCAGCCAGGCAATAATATACAGGCAGATATACTGGATATGTATGGGCATCTGCTTGATGCATGTCTTAGTTTTTACCAGATTTCATTTGAAGACTGTATAAATTTCTATAATGATTATAAAAAGCGCCTGGTTGCATCTGGACACAGCCCCAGGGAAGCATATCATACTTTTATGGAATTTTACCTTGAAACAGGGCATATGGAAAATGCCAGGAAATTCCTTAAGAAAACCAATGCTATTCCTCCTTCACAGTATGACTGTGTTGCATGTTCTACTGTTACAGAGATAAAATATTATCTTTTAAATAATGAAAAAGAAAAAGCGGACAAGCTTGCAGAAAAGATTAAAGATGGAACTTTAAGATGTAAAGGCAGTTTATCAGACTCACTGTTGCGGTTAAAACAGCAATACCTTAAATACTATATTTTACATGGCAATTATGATAAAGCAGCGGAGGAAGCATATATACTGGAACGTTCTGGCAGTGAAGCCAAGGTGCATAACAGATGGGCCTCTTTTATGTGCGCATATGCCAGCCAGAAACCAGGGCGTGGCCTGCGTATTTATAAAAAACACTGGAAAGACTGGGAAGATGAGAATGACCAGTATGAAAGATATTATGCATTTAAAGATGCGGCATGTTTTTTCAGGTATATAAAAAAAGATAAAGAAACAATAAAATTTGATGCTGGCAAAATGTTCCCTTTGTATAATGAAAGCTGTGTATACAGTACAGAAGAACTGTGTAATTATTATTATAAAGGAGCAGAAGATACCGCAAAGAAATTTGATAAAAGAAATGGCACAGATAAATTTATAAATGAACTTGTATTGTCATTTGCAAATGCGGGTTTCTAGTGTAAAAGGTCCACTGGCACTAAAGCCCTGTATTAAATGTTCTTGTATAACATTTAATACAGGGCTTTATGCATCCATTGCTTCTGTAAAATTTAATTTTCCTGTTTTAACAGATGTGTCATTTTATTAACCATTTCATTAATGATATCTGCCTGTGACGCAACTTTTGTTGTATCACTTGCGTTACTGTCAGCCATAGCACTGATTGAATTGAACTGTTCATTTTCATTTTTAATACTTCTGGCAATGTCCTGGTTAATAGAAATAGTCTTCTTAATTACCTCTGACTGTTTTCCATGGGTTTCACCCATAGTATTAATTGTATCTGAATATGTATTTAATAATGTTGTTATATCCTGCATACTCTGGAATACATTTTCAAAGTATTCATTCTGCGTACTAAGTTTAACAAAGTTTTCATTTACTTGTCCTGTAATATCCCTGACATTCTGCTGTACTTTTTCAATAACTGACTGGACTACCTGCAATGACTCCTGTGTACTGTTTGCAAGATTTCCTACTTCTGTTGCAACAACCGCAAACCCTTTTCCAGCTTCACCAGCTCTTGCCGCTTCAATAGAAGCGTTTAATGCCAGTAAGTTTGTGGAATCAGAAATATCATTGATAAGGCCCAGGGTTACACCGATTTCCTGTACAGCCTCCGATAACCTTTGTGTTATTTCTGTTGTAGCCTTCATTGATTCAGATACTTCTGCATTAATTGTATGTAAACTGCTAAGAAGTTTTTCATTTTTAACAGACTTATCTAATAAATCCCTTGAAACCTGTTCAACCTTTTCTACATTATCTGTAACAACAGCTTCCCATTTGCTCAGTTCTCCAAGATTTGCCATACTTTCATCTGTCTTAAAACTAAGCATGTTGTTGCTTTCAACTAACTGTTCACTTGTAGCTGCTAATTCCTCGGCTGAAGCACTTTCATTTTCTGATATCTGTGAAAGTGACAACCCTGCTGTGCGCAAACTTTCAGATAATGTCTGTACTGTTGAAAGAACACTTGTGATATGTTCATTATTTTTTTCTAATTCATCTTTCTTTACATTTACTAAAAAATGCGCAACAAAAAATACAAAAATAATCAATCCAGTTAAAGAAAGCGAAAGTGCTACCAGGCACATAATAATATCTGAAAGGAATAATTCATCCTTAACCGGAAGGAGGTCTGTGCCACGGATAAACCAGCCTGTAAACAGTGATGCCATACAAGCAAGGCCGCTTATTAACAACAGCTTAATATCCAGGAAAAATGCCATCAAAATAAGGAAGAAGAACAAAAATCCCCAGAATGTCCTGGTTGGAAGCATATATAACAGGTAATTCCACTGGATAACCAATATAACCATTGAAAAAATTTTACCAGTCCTTAATTTGCCTTCTTTTAAATATCCGTCTTTATCAAATGATGACCTTATAATAAGTATGGCAATAACAAAAAATGTTGAATCCATTATGCCAAGACAAATTGTTGCAAGCCATGGCACTGTAGGGTACAGGCCAAATAATTTTTCGGTATTAAACATAACCGTAGCACACATACATGCACTTACTAAAATAATAAGCCCCCACTTAAATACTATAGATAAATACACTTCAATAGCTGTTTTTTTCATATTCATAATAACCTGTCTCCTAAAATTCATATAATTGGACGATATAGGATAATCCTGCACCAACAGTGCTGGTTACAATTCTGTTGCCTGCTTCAGCATACTTATCCCACATCCTGTTTAAACATAATATTGGACATGTATTTCCAGTATATCCGTATTCCCTGCCAAGGAAATGGTATTTTTCTTCTGGTATACCCAGAAGTTCCAATGTTTTCATATTAAAGGCATCACTGAGCTGTGAAAATATGAAAAAGTCTATATCATTAACTGACAATGAATTATTATTTAATACTTCTGTTATCATATCGTGCCATACATGCGGCAGAAAGTCCATTTTAAACGGGTTCCAGATAAGGCGCTTCTCATTTGGTTCTATGGCTTTTAATGGTACTTTGGCCATTCCGCATCCTGGGTATGTTACCTGCTTGTAATACCGTGCATCCACTTGGGTTTTTGTTTCTAAGAACCCCCTTCTTCTTGTTTCATCACAGCTTTCCAATGCTATGCAGGCGGCAGCATCTGCAAATGTCCCATATACCACTGTATCAGACCATAACGCAATTGGTGTAATGCAGAAACATCCTACAACTAATGCTTTTGATATGCCAGATGTTTTCATATACTTATACACAACATCCAGTCCTTGTACCATTCCAGTACAGTTTGAATTTAAGTCAAATGCAATTTTTATATTTTGCAGTGCATCCCCATATGTACCTGCCAGGGCCATTGCATTTGATGGGAATAAATACTCAGGGGTGTCAGTGCATACCACAAGCATTTCAATGCTTTGCAAATCTACACCATGCTTTTTTACGCAGTCATCAATTGCGTTCTGGCACATAGTAATAGTATTTTCACCTTCCGTAATAAAGTACCTTTTCCGTCTGCCTAAATGGTCCATAAGATTGTGGGCATCAAGACCTTGTTTTTCAAAATGTTCATTTAGCTGCTCGTTATAAACTTTATTGGATGGAATATATACACCTGTTCCTCTCATTAAAATGTTTTTCATAAGCATAACCTCCAGTTTTGGAACATTTAACATTTTTTAAAAACAATGTTTACCATAGCAATATATTAAACAATATGTTTTGCTTTATAAAATTTGATACAGACTTTGTATTTCTATAATATTTCCTCTGCATATAGCTGTTAAGTTTTTGTGAGAAATTGATAAATTAATTATACCATTTATATACACTTTTGTCAATTTGTATAAATAATATATCATGTACGTTTCACAAACTTTTATACATGGATTTTGCAGATATAAGATAATTTCCAGTTATCCTGTTTTGGTGGACGGACGCAGGGTTTCTGTGTCCAGCTAAACATTATTCCATTACAGGGCACGCTTGCGCTACGCCAGCCCACGCAGCAGTGCATAGTATCCCTAAATA
>CAJTRU010000060.1 GCA_910579085.1 uncultured Lachnospiraceae bacterium
CTGCGTGGCTTATCGTAGCGGAAGCGTACCCCTTTTATGGAATATTCTGGCTCTGGCATTGGAAACCGTCCTTCCTCCAACATAACAGGAATTTATGAAACGGACGTGTGCACTTTCTTGCTGTATATTGATTTTTACATTTTTATTTTGTATAATATATCCTAAAGTAATTTACTATTTACTAAAAAATAAGGAGGACTTTGTTATAATGGCAAACAGGTTTATTTTAAATGAAACATCTTACCATGGTGACGGGGCAATTAAAGAGATTGCTACAGAAGCTAAAGCAAGGGGGTTTAAGAAAGCTTTTATATGTTCTGACCCTGACCTTGTAAAATTTGGGGTTACACAGAAAGTTATTGATGTTCTTTCAGAAAATAATATGGAATATGAGCTTTATTCAAATATTAAGCCAAACCCTACTATTGAAAATGTACAGACTGGTGTTGAAGCGTTTAAAAAAGCTGGTACAGATTACCTTATTGCAATAGGTGGCGGTTCTTCTATGGATACCGCAAAAGCAATAGGAATAGTAATTAATAACCCAGAATTTGCAGATATCAGAAGCCTTGAAGGCGTAGCAGATACTAAGAACAAATCAGTACCTATACTGGCTGTACCAACAACAGCAGGCACTGCCGCAGAAGTTACTATTAACTATGTAATTACTGATGCAGAGAAAAACCGTAAAATGGTATGCGTTGACCCTCATGATATTCCTGTTGTTGCATTTGTTGACCCTGGAATGATGTCTTCTATGCCAAAAGGGCTTACTGCTGCAACTGGAATGGATGCCCTTACACATGCAATAGAGGGTTATATTACAGCAGGTGCATGGGAACTTTCAGATATGTTCCATCTTAAAGCTATAGAGATTATATCACGTTCTTTAAGGGGCGCTGTAGAAAATACACCTGAAGGCCGTGAGGGAATGGCACTTGGGCAGTATGTTGCTGGCATGGGCTTTTCTAATGTTGGCCTTGGAATAGTGCATTCAATGGCACATCCTCTTGGAGCTTTATATGACACACCACACGGAATTGCAAATGCAATTATACTTCCTACAGTTATGGAATATAATGCAGAAGCAACAGGTGAAAAGTACCGCGATATTGCAAAGGCAATGGGTGTAAACGGAACAGATGGCATGACACAGGAAGAATACCGTAAAGCTGCCGTAGATGCTGTAAAACAGCTTTCCTCCGATGTAGGAATTCCAGCAGATTTAAAAGATATTGTTAAAGAAGAAGATATTCCTTTCCTTGCACAATCTGCTTATGATGATGCGTGCAGGCCAGGAAATCCAAAGGAAACAAGTGTAGAAGACATTACAATGTTATATAAATCACTGCTCTGATTTACATAACACTAGTGTTACAATTAAACCAGCAGTATTACAACCAAACCAGCGGGGCTGCCTCATTACTGGTTTTATCCGTAATGACAGCAGCCCCGCTATATTAATACTATATTCCGTTTTTATTTTATAAGCCTGTGCAGGTACTTCTTTTCTACTGTTATTAACATTGACAAATCTGGTGCTAATATACTGTCTGGGTCAGGGTTTACTATAAGTTCACCATCTTTACGTATTGCGATAACGTTAATATGTTCTTTGCCACGTAAATCCAGTTCACGCAATGTACAGCCTGCCCAGTCAGGTTTTATATTTATCTCTAGCATCTTGATTGTTTCGGAAAGTTCAACAAAATCCAGGATATTTCCTGTTGCAAGATGCCTTGCAGTCCTTATCCCCGTTTCAAGTTCAGGACGCACCACCTTGTCTGCACCAACTTTTTTTAATATTTTTGAGTGTGTTTCATCCTGTGATTTTGCAATTACATAAGGCACACCTGCTTCCTTTGCAAAAATTGTTGCCAGTATGCTTGCATCAAGGCTTCTTGTAATTGCAACCACAACTGCATCCATATTTGAAATCCCTAACTCTTCCATAGCTTCTGTATCACGGATATCTGCTGCTACAGCACATGTTACTACATCTGCAAGGGCATGTACCCTTTCTTTATCATTATCAATTGCCAGCACATCAGCGCCAGCATTGGCAAGTTCAGTTGCAACACTCCGCCCAAACTTTCCAAGACCAAAAACTGCAAATGATTTGTCCATACTTTCCTCCATTTCCAGATACACCTGGTTATCCTTTTTATTAATTATCCAACAGTAATATCCTCATGTGGATATGAAAAATATTTGCTGCCCTGCTGCCTGTTAAAAAATATTACCATAGATATAGGGCCTATCCTTCCAAGGTACATACAAAAAGTTATTAACAACTTGCCAGCTATTCCCATTGTAGCAGTAAAGTCCCTTGACAAGCCTACTGTAGCTACTGCACTTGTAGTTTCAAATGTTGCATCAAGTAGTGAACCGCCTTCAACAAGATGAAGTGCAAACACTGCTATTAACAATGCCGTAAGGCTTACTACTGTTACAGCAAGCGCCTTTTGTACTGTTTTATGTGGAATAGTCTTATTAAACACAACAAGATGTGTGCTTCCTTTTATTGTTGCACGCGTGCTTAAAAATAATACTGCAAATGTTGTTGTTTTAATCCCTCCTGATGTACTTATAGAAGAACCTCCTATAAACATAAGGAACAGACAGACAATAACTGTTGAACTGTACATTCCAGACTGCGGGAATGTCATAAACCCTGCTGTCCTGAGCACTACTGACTGGAAAAAGCTTGCAAGGATTTTATTGCCAAATCCCATATTGCCAATAGTGTCCGGGTTATTGAATTCCAGCGCAAATATAAGGGCTGCGCCACATGTTATAAGAAAAAATGTTGTAATAATTACTATTTTAGAATGGAGATGCAGTTTTTTAACAGCCATTTTTACCATATATTCATGTTGTATTAATTTTTTTATATTATCTGTAACGTCCCACCATACCAGAAAGCCAATGCCTCCTGTTATTACAAGACACATTGTTACAATATTTATCCATGCATTTGATGCATATGGTATAAAGCTGTCACTTCCAAGTATGTCAATTCCTGCATTACAGAATGCAGATACTGAGTGGAAAACAGAATACCATGCACCTTTTATAATGCCAAACTGCGGAATAAATACCAGTGAATAACAGGCAGCTCCTATTCCCTCAACTAAAAATGTGCCTTTAAATATTCTCTGGAGAAATTTAACAAGCCCGCTAAGTGTATCAAGGTTTAAAGCATCTTCAAGCAGCATCCGGTCCCTTAAAGTTATCCTTCTGCCAATAACCATCATTATACCTGTTGTAAATGAAACTATTCCAAGACCACCAAGCTGTATAAGCACAAGTATAACTACTTTGCCAAACAAGCTCCAGTGTGTTGCTGTTGTAACGGTAACAAGCCCTGTTACACATACAGATGTTGCTGATGTAAAAAGGCTGTCAGTAAATGGCGTAAACTTCCCGCTGGCAGAAGACACTGGCAGTGAAAGAACTGCTGCACCTATAAGGATTGCACTTATAAAACCCAGGGCAATTACCTGTGTAGTTGATAACTGCCTGTTAATTTTCTTTAATGAGCCCATCCATTATAACCCCCGCTTAACCTTTACACATTAATCTATAATTCTAGTTTATTACTTGCATTATTTATAATATAAAATCCTTTTGAATTAAGGCTGTCTTCCCTGTTATAAAGCATTGGAGTGCCGTCCATCTGCATAAATATAGCTCCTGCCTCTTCTGCTATACACTGCATTGCTGCTGTATCCCACTCCATTGTAGGGTTAAACCTGTAATAAACTTCTGCGTCACCTTTTGCAACAACACAGCCTTTAAGTGAACTTCCCATTTTTACGAAGTTGGAGATTTTATATTTTTCAATCAGGCTGTCCATCTGTGCACACCCATGTGAACTGCTCATTACAAGGCGTATTTTGTCTATATCTGTGCAGCCTGATACTTTTATCTGTACTGCATCCCCGTTACCATTATCAAGAAATGCGCCTTTTCCCTGTGCAGCATAATATAACTCTCCAGTTACAGGCACATATATAACACCCATTACGGATTTATGTTTATATGAAAGGGCAATATTTACAGTAAACTGCCCGTTCCTCTTTATAAATTCCTTAGTGCCGTCAAGAGGGTCAACTACAAAACAAAAATCATTGCTAAGGCGGCTCTTGTCGTCCTTTTCTTCTTCAGATAAAATACTATATTCTGGAAACTCTTTCCTGAGCATATCCACAATTATTTTATTGGAAGCTTTATCAGCAGCAGTAAGCGGCATATCACCATCTTTATAAGTTACCTGCATATCCTCTGCATTATTATAAACATCCATAATAGCACGTCCTGCCTCAATAGATGCCTTTATAGATACTTCCAGTTCTCTTTGCAAATCCATAGCTTTCCTCTTTTCTATAGCAAATATATAATCCAAGCTTCCTGTATTTTAGCCAGCCAGATAATATGCACAATATATTTAGCTGGTATTACATATATTCTTCCAGTTTCTCCATTATATAGTCCACTGACTCTTCTAAACTCTTTCCTGTTGTATCTATTTCAACCTGAGGGTTTTCAGGTGCTTCATATGGGCTTGAAATACCTGAGAAGTTAGGTATATCACCACTTCTGGCTTTCTTGTACAGTCCTTTTACATCACGTTTCTCACACTCTTCAAGAGGTGTGCTTATATATACTTCTATAAAGCTTTCACTTCCAATAATATCTTTTGCATTGCGCCTGTCAAGACGGAATGGTGATATAAATGATGTAAGCACAATTATTCCTGCATCATTCATAAGCTTTGAAACTTCTGCAATACGCCTTATATTTTCTATTCTGTCCTGCTCTTTAAAACCAAGGTTTTTATTAAGCCCCATCCTGATATTGTCACCATCAAGCACCATTGTATGCTTTCCTGCTGCAAAGAGCTTTTTCTCCAGCTCATTTACTATTGTTGACTTTCCAGCACCAGACAGTCCTGTAAGCCATATTGTAACTGGTTTCTGTGCCTTCTGCTCTGCACGGAGTGTACGTGTTATATCCATATTGTGCCATGTAAGGTTATCATCCCTCCGGAGTGAATGTTCAACTACACCACAGGCAGATGTCATATTAGTTATACGGTCAATAAGGATAAAGCTTCCAAGCTCTTTATGGTTCTTGAATTCATCGAATACGATTTTATCAGAACATGAAATATCACATACTGCAATTTCATTTTTATAAAGTTTGTCTGTCTGTACATGGTTTCCTTCGTTAACATCAATTTTATATTTAATGTTCATAACAACTGCTGGAACCATTTTAGTGCCAATTTTGAGGAAATAATTCTTACCTGCAACAAGCTTTGTATCATCCATCCAGAGAAGTTTTGCAGTAAACATCTTTCCTACTACCAGCCCTGCATCTTTGCAAAGCATACAGCCACGTGACACATCCACTTCCCTGTCAAGCTGTATTGTAACAGCCTGTCCCTTAAATGCACTGGCAGATGTTTCACTTGTCATAAATGCGTTCTGGTTATATATAGCTTTTACTTTAGCAGTTTCACCACTCGGAAGTGAAACTATCTCATCACCCTCTGAAACACTTCCTGACTCAACTTGTCCCTGGAAACCACGGAACGTATGGTCTGGACGGCATACCCTCTGTACAGGCATTACAAATCCTGTGCCTTCTGCTTCTGCTGACACATTTATATTCTCAAGGTAATTAAGAAGTGTTCCTTTTTTAAACCAAGGCATCTTTGGTGATACATTAGTAACATTGTCACCTACTGTAGCAGATACAGGTATTATAAACATTGAGTCAAACTCATATTCTGCTGTCATTTTTTTGATATTTCTTGAAATATCTTTAAATGTATTCTGGTCATAATCTATAAGGTCCATTTTATTAATGGCATAAACAACATGTTTAATGCCCATAAGTGAACATATACGTGTATGGCGTTTTGTCTGCACAAGTACACCCTTTGACGCATCTACAAGGATAACTGCAAGGTCTGCAAATGAAGCCCCTACTGCCATATTTCTTGTATATTCCTCATGGCCCGGCGTGTCTGCAACTATAAAACTCCTGTTGTCTGTAGTAAAATAGCGGTATGCCACGTCAATAGTAATGCCCTGCTCCCTTTCAGCCATAAGCCCGTCAAGAAGAAGCGAATAATCAACTGCACCACCTGTGCTTCCAACCTTGCTGTCAAGTTCAAGCGCCCTTTCCTGGTCTGCAAAAAGCAGTTTTGCATCATACAGCATATGGCCTATAAGAGTTGATTTGCCATCATCTACACTGCCACATGTAATAAATTTAAGTAAACTCTGCATCTTAGAAATACCCCTCTCTCTTTCTTCTCTCCATGCTTCCTGCTGCCTCGTTGTCAATTACCCTGCTTGTCCTTTCAGAAGACACTGCGCTTAATGTTTCCTCTATAATTGCATCAAGTGTATCCGCATCTGACTCAATGCCGCCTGTAAGCGGATAACATCCAAGTGTACGGAAACGTACTTTTTTCATTACAGGTTCTTCGCCAGGCTCTAACTTCATCCTGTCATCATCTACCATTATTATATTGCCATCCCTGTAAACAACAGGACGTTCCTTTGCAAAATAAAGTGATGGTATCTCAATATTTTCCCTTCTTATATACTGCCAGATATCTTTTTCTGTCCAGTTGGAAAGCGGGAATACCCTGGTTTCTTCGCCCTTAAATATCTTTGTATTAAAAAGCTTCCACATTTCAGGCCTCTGGTTCTTAGGGTCCCATGCATGTGCAGAATTCCTGAATGAGAAAATCCTCTCTTTTGCCCTGGATTTCTCTTCATCACGCCTTCCGCCGCCAAATGCTGCTGTAAACTGGTATTTGTCAAGCGCCTGTTTAAGTGCCTGTGTTTTCATAATATCAGTATATGCAGAACCGTGGTCAAACGGGTTAATACCCTGGCTCCTGCCTTCTTCATTAGTGTATACAAGCATTTCCAGGCCATATTTCTCTGCCATATGGTCACGGAACTGTATCATTTCTTTGAACTTCCATGTAGTATCTACATGAAGGAATGGAAAAGGAGGTTTCTCCGGGTAAAATGCTTTTAATGCAATATGAAGCATAACCGAACTGTCTTTTCCAATAGAGTACAGCATAACAGGTTTTTCACACTCTGCTGCAACCTCACGCATAATATAGATTGCTTCTGCCTCCAGTTCATCTAAATGTGATAATTGGTTCATAATCTCCTCCATCTTATATTTAATTTCCAGATATTATCTGGTATTTGGCTTCTTATCCCTTTTTATCTTTCTTGCCAGTAATCCTGATTTCATTCCTGAGTTTATATACCATTCCTCCACTTTCCACATATACAAAATATTCATCTGGCTTTAATCCATCAAGCGTTATGGCAAAAAACATCTTTCTTTCCCCTGGCTCTATGTCCTGGTATTCCTGGACATATTTATTATTTTCCCCAATAAAATATATTCTTTCCGCCATGCCTGGAATCATTGCAAAAAGAAACAGGTTGTCACATAATCTGGCTCTTCCAAAATATTCCCTGTCAATCTTTTCATCTGCCAGCGGCGGCATCTGCCCTTCAAATTCTGCTGGTGGTGTTAAACTTCCTGCAATGGCATCCCTGTTTATCTCTAATGCCTGGCAGTAGTCTTCTATACGTGGTTTAAACTCCCATGTACTTAAAAATATCCTGGAAATTTCTGTCCGCTTAGTTATTTCACCACTGGAAGTGTCCGCTTCAGCTATACATGCTTTATATTTTAGTTTTTTATTCTTTAAAATGCCTTCTGCCACAAGCATATATTTGTTGTCACCAGAATAAAATGCACTTCCATATTTCTGTGATTTATCAAGTTTTATCCTGTCTTTCAGGCTGTAAGTCCTTTCTTCTTCATTGATATGGACTACTTTGGCAACAGAACTGTTAAATGGCTTATGTCCTGTTTTAACCCTGCTGCCCGAACGTGTATCAAATAGTACGATGTCATATTCACCATTACATCCACCTGGTACAGTCATAAAATCAGGGCACATGCAGATTGCCCCGCTTAACCCAATGCCATTTAAGAGGTATTTCTCTACAAATGTCCCTTTCCAGGCTAAAGGCGGTGAAATTACCCATTTTAGTTTTCTTTTATTCCAGTCAAGTTTCAAAATGCAGTGCAGTTTCTTAACGGTAACATACATCATGCCATCATGGTACTCAATCCTTGTAATATCTGCCCAGTTCTTTATTGTACGGTATTGGTCACTTAAAACTGTAGAAATATCACACCTTTTAATAATCTTGCCACTGTCCATATCAAGTTCTATAATACAGTCTGAAATATGGTTTTTATCTGATGATGTAACAAGGAAAAGTGAATTGCCATCCTGTGCCACAGCACGTCCTATGCTGTATTCAAGCAGGAATGTCCTGTAAACCCTTCCCATATAGTCCATTTCATGATACCTGCATGGCTGTACCTTTCCAAAACTGTTCATACGGTTTGCTGTCTTGTCAGCAAGCAGGAAACGCCCGTTCTGTAACGGTATCATGCCAAGCTTTCCTGTCCTGCACTGCATTGAATAGCGGATTTTGCCTTCACCGTCAATTACTATTGGATTGAAATTTATTCCATTTAACAGAATAAATGGAAAATGTGACATTTGTTTGTCTGTTCTGCATACAATGCTTTTTAACCTGTCTGCTACAGGCGGTACATATATATTTATTACCCTGTGCTTTATAATATGGTCTTCTTCATCTATAAGCTGCAAATCCACCTTATTATTCCTGCCCTGGTAAAGTCCCATAACTGCTACCCTGTGCCTTGTACCTGGTACAGAACTGCCTTCAAAGTTATATTCCGGGGTATCACCCTCCACACAATAGTGCACCCTGCATGTTTTAGAGGAATTAAATAATATAAGGGCCGTCTGCTTTGCTGCCCCATAGGGGTCAGGTATTACAAGCAGGTATTTAAAAGTGTATAAATGCCTGTCCAGAATACGCTCAAAAGCATAATCCCTTACCTGCGAATGGAAACTTCTCTGCATTTCTTTACGCATAGGTGATATGATTTTTTTATTCTTTTTTGCCAGGACTTCACCTTCATACATCCTGTCAAGTTTATTCAAATCACTTTCACTATAAGTAACCTTAGAACCATTTTTAACTTCAATAAAATAATTGTCCAAAAATCCCATCCAGCAATCCTCATTTCTGTTCCATACAGCCTGATATAATTTATTATATGCCTTATAACTTCATTGTAAGCTGTATTCTCTGCTTCTTTATATCTACACTTAATACTTTGACATCTACAATATCACCAACGCTGACTATATCAAGAGGATGCTTTACAAACTTGTTATTAGAAAGCTGTGATATATGTACAAGCCCGTCCTGGTGCACCCCTATGTCTACAAAAGCACCAAAGTCAATTACATTGCGCACTGTCCCTTTTAATACCATGCCTTCTTTTAAATCTTTCATTTCAAGCACATCTGTACGCAATATTGGAAGCGGCATTTCATCACGTGGGTCTCTTGCTGGTTTTTCCAGTTCCTTAAGTATATCACAAAGCGTTATTTCACCAATGCCAAGTTCTGCTGCCACTGCCTTTTTATCCTTTATCTTCCCTGCAAGCCTTCCTCCAGGGCTTTCCTGTATGTCATCCTGTTCTCCAAGAGGTATGCTGCTGTCACCAAATGCCTTAGCAAATGCTGCGCCAAATGCAGTATTTGTATTTTTAACTATAAATTCTTTTTTCTTCCCTTTTCTATCCTGCTTTTTCTTATCCGCCTGCCCCTGTTTCCCTGTCTTTGCGGCATCTGCCTGTATTTTCTTTAAATCATCTGGCGTTATGCCAAGTTTATCAAGAAGCTTACCTGCTGCATCATATGATTCAGGGTGCACACTTGTTGCATCAAGAGGGTTTTCACCATCCTGGATACGCATAAAACCTGCGCACTGCTCAAATGCTTTTGGCCCAAGCTTGGCAACTTTTAAAAGCTGTTTCCTGTTAGTAAATTTCCCGTTTTCTTCCCTGTATATTACTATATTTTTAGCAACTGCCTTGGAAATTCCAGATATATATTCAAGCAATGGCGCTGATGCAGTATTCAAATCCACACCTACTTTATTTACACAGTCCTCAACAACACCAGCCAGTGCTTCTGCAAGCTTTTTCTGGTTCATGTCATGCTGGTACTGCCCAACACCTATTGACTTCGGGTCAATCTTAACAAGTTCTGCAAGCGGGTCCTGCAGCCTTCTTGCGATTGATGCTGCACTCCTCTGGCCTACGTCAAACTCTGGGAACTCCTCTGTTGCAAGTTTGCTGGCAGAATATACAGAAGCGCCTGCTTCATTAACTATTACATACTGTACAGGCTCTTTTATCTCCTTTAAAATATCTGCAATAATCTGTTCAGACTCACGTGATGCTGTCCCATTGCCAACAGAAATAAGTGATATACCATATTTGCTAACTAATGCCTTAACAACCTTTTTAGTTTCTTCAACTTTATTTTGTGGTGCTGTAGGATATACAACTGTAGTATCAAGCACTTTTCCCGTGCTGTCAACTACTGCAAGTTTACAGCCTGTACGGAAAGCCGGGTCCCAGCCAAGCACATTCCTGCCTGCAACTGGCGGCTGCATAAGAAGCTGCCCTAAATTCTTTCCAAATACCTTAATTGCGCCATCCTCTGCTTTTTCTGCCAGTTCATTACGTATTTCACGCTCTATTGCAGGTGCAATGAGCCTTTTATAGCTGTCTTCTATAGCATCCCTTAAGACTGTTACAAATTCTTCATTAGGAGAAGTTATTATTTTCTTGCCAAGATAACCAAGAATACGCTCTTCTGGTGCTTCCAGCTTTACAACAAGAAACTTTTCCTTCTCACCACGGTTTAATGCAAGTACCCTGTGTCCTGCAATTTTAGCAGCTTCCTCACTAAAATCATAGTACATTTCATAAACAGATTGTGCTTCACTGTCTTTAGC
Organism: uncultured Lachnospiraceae bacterium; assembly: GCA_910579085.1. Taxonomy (GTDB): domain Bacteria; phylum Bacillota; class Clostridia; order Lachnospirales; family Lachnospiraceae; genus Butyribacter. The sequence goes on from CAJTRU010000060.1 coordinate 10,980, forward strand.
GGATGATACAATTCTTCCTTCTTCAAATGAAACTTTCCTTATATACATCCTGTATTCTGCATTATCAGAAATAATTTCTGCAATTATATCCTTTGCGCCTGCTATTGCATCTTCAGCACTGTTTACTTCCCTCTCCTCCGAAACAAAACCAGCAGCAAGGCTATCTATATTTTCTGTACTTTCCTGTGCCATAAATATATCTGCAAGCCCTTCAAGACCTTTCTCCCTGGCAATAGTTGCCCTCGTCCTTCTCTTAGGGCGGTATGGGCGGTAAAGGTCTTCCACAACAACCTGTGTCTGTGCTTCCAAAATCTGTTTCCTAAGTTCCTCTGTAAGCTTTCCCTGTTCATCAATACTGGCAAGTACCTGTTCCTTCTTTTCCTCAAGGTTTCTAAGGTATACCAGGCGTTCATTTATATTACGTATCTGCTCATCATCCAGAGAACCATGCGCCTCTTTCCTGTATCTTGCTATAAATGGAATAGTATTCCCTTCATCTATAAGATTTATTACTGCCTCAGCCTGTCCTGTCCTGATAGAAAGTTCACTGGCAATCTGTTTTGCGATATCCATAAAAATCCTCCATTAAATAACTGCATAAATAACATATAAGCGGCTATCCCGGCAGCCGCTATATTCCCCAAAAATACCCCATTTCCCCACATATTTATCTTGACAGAATATATACAAAAACCTGTTAAAAACAAACCTTTGTATATACCCCGTCCAAAACCACTATCATACTCTGCATGCCCTATACTTTAGCCTGGACCATCCCGCACCACCAAAATATTTTATGTTTATAAAGTAAATTATTATCTTGCCTGCTGTATGTTTTATCTGGAATAGTGCCAGCCAGCAGCAGTTTTCAATGTTCCAGTAAAATTTCAAAAAAGTATATTACCAGGCAATTATCAAATGTAGTTTTATAAAGCGGCTGTATGAAGCCGCTGGTGCTTAAGCCCCATTGCGTGCTTCGTTCAAGCGGAAGCGTGCCGCTGTTAAAACTACTTTGAAATTGCCTGGATATATACAAAAACATTTTAATGGAACATGAAATCTGCGTTATACTTCACATTCCACAGCAAAAAACATTAAACAAAAATATTTCCCAAAAAATATTTTACCTCTCAAGTGAAAACGCATCATGTACAGCCTGTGCTGCTATCTCTGTGTATTTCCTGTCAACAAGGACTGTTACACGTATTTCAGATGTAGAAATCTGGCGGATATTTACGCCTGCGTCATAAAGTGCCTCAAACATTTTTGCTGCCACACCTGCATTAGTCATCATTCCTGCACCTACTATTGAAACTTTAGAAACATCCTTCATAACCTCAGTTCTTGAACATTTAAGGCTTGTATTTGCATGGCGTTCTATTGTTTCCATTGCTGTATCTGCCATATCTTCTGTTACTGTAAAGCAGATATCCTGTGTACCATCATGCTCAACTGACTGGAGTATCATATCGACATTTACATTATGGTTTGCAAGATGCTGGAATAACTTAAATGCAACCCCTGGCTTATTTTCAAGGCCTTCAACTGCTATCTGTACCACATTCTTATCTGTCGCAACCCCGCTGACTAACATCTTCTCCATATTACTTTCCTCCTTAACTACTGTTCCTTCACTTGTATTCAGGCTTGAACGCACAACAAGCTGCACACCATATTTCTTTGCCATCTCAACTGAACGGTTATGAAGCACACCTGCACCAAGGCTTGCAAGCTCAAGCATTTCATCATAAGTGATTTCCTTAAGTTTACGTGCCTTTGGGACTACCCTTGGGTCTGCTGTAAATACCCCGTCTACATCTGTATAAATTTCACATGCATCTGCATGGAGTGCTGCTGCCAGTGCTACTGCTGTAGTATCAGAACCACCTCTGCCAAGTGTTGTATAATCATCATATTTATTAATTCCCTGGAAACCTGTAATAACAACTATACGGCGGTTATCCAGCTCATTCTTTATTCTCTCTGTGTCAATCCTCTTAATCCTTGCAGTACCATAATCTGCTGTTGTATGCATTGCCACCTGGAACGCATTCATTGAAACTGCTGGCACTCCAAGGGAATCCATTGCCATTGCCATAAGCGCCACTGATGTCTGTTCACCTGTTGTAAGAAGCATGTCAAGTTCACGCCTTGATGCTTTTGGGTTAATATCTTTTGCCATATCAAGCAGCACATCAGTCTGCTTTCCCATAGCAGATAAAACTACTACCACCTTATTGCCATTTTTATAATCTTCAATACAACGCTTTGCTACATTAAAAATCCTCTCTTTATTAGCAACCGATGTACCGCCAAATTTCTTAACTATTAACATATTGCCCTCCTAATCTGTTTCAAAAGGAAATTACTGGTTATTGTAACAGCCTGCCCATAAGGGTATAGCCATGTTCCACCACATTGCCGCTTTTTGCTGCATCTTTTTCATTATACAGCAGGCCGGTATTCTTATTAACTGTGCTGTCATAAAGCATATATGGGACAGGGTCACTTGTATGTGTACGGCATGATACTGGTGTAGGATGGTCAGGCATGACAAGTACCCTGTAATCCTCACCCGATGCATCCATTTTCTTAAGAATGGTATCTAATACCCGGCTGTCAAGATATTCAATAGCTTTTATCTTGCGTTCAAGGCTGCCCTGGTGTCCCATTTCATCAGGAGCTTCCATATGGATATACACAAAGTCATAATTATCTTCAAGCAATGCCTTTACCGCTGCCTGTGCCTTGCCTTCCCAGTTTGTTTCAAGAGTGCCGTCTGCACCTGGCACATTAATATTATACATGCCTGTGCCCTCTGCAATGCCTTTTAAAAGGTCAACTGCTGAAATCATTGCACCTTTCTTGCCATATTTACCCTCAAACAAATCAAGTGCAGGACGTGTGCCCGCTCCCCAGAACCATATTGAGTTAGCCTTATTAAGCCCCTTCTTTGCACGCTCTGTATTTAATGGATGGCTGTTTAATATATCATAGCTTTTCTCCATCATTTCACGGAGCTTCTGGTTATCTGGAAGGTATTCACCAATTACCCGCCCAAGCACATCATGTGGAGGTATAAGTTCTGCCACTTCCCCGTTATCCCAGATTGTCAGGTGGCGGTAACTTGTTCCTACATAAAACTTATAAATATCACTGTTTAATTCTTTCTGTACAGCTTCCATAAGTACAGCAGCATCTTCTGTAGAAATCTCACTGGAACTGTGGTCAATTATTGTTTTTTCTTTATATGGAAGGCTGTCATCTGATAATGTAACAATATTGCAGCGTATTGCAATATCTGTATCTTTCAGGGGAACACCTATGCTAAGTGCTTCCAGTGGTGAACGTCCTGTATAATATTTCTCCGGGTCATATCCAAGTACCGCCAGGTTAGCTGTATCACTTCCTGGTTTCATTCCATCTGGTATTGTATGTGCAAGCCCAATTTCTGATTTTGGTGCAATGCTGTCCATAGCTGGAGTCTTTGCATATTCAAGAGGAGTCATGCCTCCTAAACTATTAACTGGCTCATCTGCCATTCCGTCCCCTAATACTACAATGTATTTCATTTTCTGTTTTTACCTCTTTCCTGTACTGCTTTTTCTGGTTTTAAGCCCTGGATATACTCGTGAACGCATTTATCTGCCGCTTTCTGTCAAACACTGCCGGTGCGTTCACTTTTTATACATTTAGACCGGCAAATATTTTTGTCCATTAGTATAAATTCTAATTAAAGCGGATTTTATTTATTATATTGCCAAGCTTTTCTTCTGCCTTTATATATGCACCCTCCGTAACATCTTCTGTTACAAACGCATACTCATCAGAATATCCTGCATCTACAGGTGTAACACTGCCAAATGCTTCTGATACTTTTGTTTCATTTTCTGCTTTTGTGCCAGAAACCCTTATAAAGAATTTTGAAACACTTTCTTCAAATGGCATAAGTTCCAGTTTCTTACCATCCCATATTGTCTTTATATTTATTCCAGGGTGCTTTGCGGCTTCCATAATATCAGAAACTACAGCGCTTGCAGTAGCAAGCTTTCCTGCCCCCTGTCCATAAAACATTATATCACCTGCCATATTGCCTCTTACAAGTATTGCATTAAATACACCATCAACGCTATAAAGAGGATTTGTAGCTGTTACAAGCCCTGGGGCAACCATTGCACAGATTTTTCCATCCTGCATTTTACCTGAAGCAATTAGCTTTATTTTTGCGCCAAGCTTCCTGGCATAGTTTATATCCCTGTTTGTAATCTTTGTAATTCCTTCTGTATATATATCTTCAAAATCCACCTGCTGGCTGTATGCCAGTGATGCAAGTATTGCAATCTTGCGGCATGCATCATGTCCTTCTATATCTGCTGCCGGGTCTTTTTCTGCATAACCCTTTTCCTGTGCATCTTTAAGCACTGTTTCAAAATCTGAGCCTTTCTCTGTCATTTCAGTAAGTATATAGTTTGTAGTGCCATTCAAAATACCTGAAATCTGCTCAACAACATCTGGCGCAATTGAAGATTTAAGAGGGCGTATAATTGGAATACCGCCTCCTACACTTGCTTCAAATAAGAAATTGCATTTCTTCTCCTCTGCAATTTTAACCAGTTCCGGGCCAAATGCGGCAACAAGTGCTTTGTTAGATGTACATACACTTCTTCCTTTTTCAAGGCTTGCTTTAACAAATTCATAAGCAGGATGAAGCCCTCCCATAGTTTCAACTACTATACTTATGCTGTCATCACTGTCAATTTCTTTAAAATCATGGACAATTATTTCTTCTGCTTCATCCCCTGGAAAATCCCGTAAATCCAGTATGGATTTTACTTTGATTTCCTCTCCTGTCCTCTTTGCTATAATCTGGCAGTTTTCCTTTAAAACCTGGAAAACACCGGAACCAATAGTGCCATATCCTAGTATACTTACATTAATCATTTTTCCTCCATTCCCTGCTTACGCAGTTTGTGTAATCCATGCCAGATATGCATTTATAAATGAATCCAGACCACCATCTAAAACCCCCTGGACATTGCTGGTTTCGTGGCTTGTACGGTGGTCCTTAACCATTGTATACGGCTGCATGACATATGAACGTATCTGGCTTCCCCATCCATTGTCCATCACTTCACCTCTTATGCCGCTTGCTTTCTCTAACTGCTCTTTTTGTTTTAAAATATACAGCTTTGCTTTTAACATCTGCATAGCCTTATCTTTATTCATATGCTGTGAACGCTCATTTTGACACTGTACAACTATTCCTGTCGGAAAATGGGTAATACGTATTGCAGAAGATGTCTTATTGATATGCTGGCCGCCTGCACCACTAGACCTGTATGTATCAATCCTGATATCATCGTCTGCTATTTCAACATCCAGGTCTTCTTCTATATCGGGCATTACATCACATGATACAAAAGATGTCTGCCTTTTTCCTGCTGCATTAAACGGTGAAATCCTTACAAGCCTGTGTACCCCGTGTTCTGATTTAAGATACCCATATGCATTAATGCCATTTATCTGCAATGTAACAGATTTATAACCTGCCTCATCACCATCAAGGAAATCCAGCATTTCAACTGAAAAGCCTTTTTTATCTGCCCATCTCTGGTACATCCGGCAAAGCATACTTGCCCAGTCACAGCTTTCTGTGCCGCCAGCGCCTGCATGTAGTGTAAGGATTGCATTATCCTTGTCATATTCACCGCCAAGCAGCGTTTCAATCCTTAATGCCTCATATTCTTCTTCAAATTCTTTTAATGAAGCTTCAATATCTGGGAGTGTGCCTGCATCATTTTCCTCTTCAGATATTTCTATTAGCACAAGGATATCGTCCCTGTCATTGCAAAGCTTCTCATATCTTTCAATAACAGATTTAATCTTCCTGCTTTCCTGTATTACCAACGTAGAAGAAGCCGGGTCATCCCAGAAACCCGGTTCCTCCATAGTTTTGTCAAGTTCTTCTGCCCTGTTTTTTTTATCTTCTAAACCGAGTGAACCAGCCATATTATCCAGAGGTTCTTCATACTTTGCCAGTACCATTTTTATATTGTCGAACTCTACCATCCACTCACCTCAGTTATATAAATTAACACAATGTTTTATATTTTCCTGCCACAGCACTGTTTATATTTCTTGCCGCTTCCACATGGGCATGGGTCATTTGGCTGTATTTTCTTTCCTGTCCTTCTTTTTGGTGCAGACTGCACTGTTTCGTCCTTGTTAGTACCTGTAACTTTGGCTACCTGCTCACGTTCAACTTTCTGTTCAACCTGTATATGTGTAAGCGCTTTTACAGTTTCCTCAGTAATTGCGTCAATCATTGCATCAAACATGTCAAAACCAGCAAATTTATATTCTACAACCGGGTCCCTCTGTCCGTATGCCTGCAAGCCAATGCCCTGCCTTAACTGGTCCATATCGTCTATATGGTCCATCCATTTCCTGTCAATAACCTTAAGAAGTATAACCCTCTCAACTTCACGTATATTATCCTGGTCAGGAAATTCTGCTTCTTTTGCTTCATATACCTTTACAGCTTCTTCTTTAAGCTGCTGTATAAGTTCAGCCTTTGTAATATGCTTTAGCTGGTCTTCTGAAAGTTTTATCTTCTTTAACGGGATAATAGGTATAAGAATATTATTTAACTCATGTATATCCCATTCTTCTGCTGAAGTATCATCACTAATTACTGAATTAACACATTTCTCCACAACATCAGTAATCATTTTATATATTGTATCACGCATATTGTCGCCATCAAGAACCTGGCGGCGCTCTTTATATATAACTTCCCTCTGCTCATTATTTACCCTGTCAAATTCAAGCAGGTTCTTTCTTATACCGAAGTTATTGCCCTCTATTTTCTTCTGTGCACTTTCAATGGCATTTGAAAGCATCTTGTGCTCTACCTGTTCACCATCAGGCATTGCAGAGAAAAGCCCCATAAGCTTCTCTGAACCAAACAGGCGCATAAGGTTATCTTCAAGTGAAATATAGAACCTTGACTCACCTGGGTCTCCCTGCCTGCCGGCACGTCCACGGAGCTGGTTATCAATACGCCTTGACTCATGGCGTTCTGTACCCACTATCTTCAGGCCGCCAAGCTCCTTGACACCCTCTCCAAGCTTAATATCAGTACCACGGCCTGCCATATTGGTTGCAATAGTAACCGCACCCTTCAGTCCTGCATCTGCTATAATCTCAGCTTCAAGTTCATGGAACTTTGCATTCAGGACTTTGTGAGGTATGCCTTTCTTTTTAAGCTTATCACTAAGATACTCTGAAGTGTCAATATTAATTGTACCTACAAGCACAGGCTGTCCCTTTTTATGGGCTTCTTCAATATCTGCCACTACAGCATTATATTTCTCTTCCTGTGTCTTATAAACCGCATCATCAAAGTCTTTACGTACTACAGGAAGGTTAGTAGGCACTTCTACTACGTCCATGCCATAAATATCACGGAATTCCTTCTCCTCTGTAATAGCAGTACCAGTCATGCCTGATTTTTTCTCATATTTATTAAAGAAGTTCTGGAATGTAATAGTTGCAAGAGTCTTGCTTTCCCTTTTAACCTTTACATGCTCTTTTGCTTCTATAGCCTGGTGCAGCCCGTCAGAGAACCTTCTTCCTGGCATTATACGTCCTGTAAACTCATCTACAATAAGGACTTCATCATCATTTACAACATAATCCTTATCCCTGAACATAAGTGAATGTGCCCTTAATGCAAGGTTAATATTATGCTGTAACTCAAGGTTGTCAGGGTCTGCAAGGTTCTTGACCTGGAAAAACCTCTCAGCTTTCCTTACACCCTCTGCTGTAAGGTTTACATTTTTATCTTTCTCATCAACAACATAATCGCCTGTTTCTTCTTCCTTTTCATTCATAAGGATATCTATTTTAGACAGCTCTTTTGCAGTACCCTTTTCAAGCTGCTTTACAAAAATATCACAGGCTTCATATAATTTTGTTGACTTGCCGCTCTGGCCTGAAATAATAAGCGGGGTACGCGCCTCATCTATAAGAACCGAGTCAACCTCGTCTATAATTGCATAGTTAAGTGAACGCTGCACAAGTTCTTCCTTATATACAACCATATTATCACGCAGGTAATCAAAACCTAATTCATTATTGGTAGCATATGTGATATCACAATTGTATGCTTCCCTTCTTTCATCACTGTTTAAGGTATTAAGGATTACACCAACTGTAAGCCCGAGGAATTCATGGACTTGTCCCATCCATTCAGCATCACGCTTTGCAAGATAGTCATTGACAGTTACAATGTGCACGCCTTTGCCTTCAAGTGCATTAAGATATGCAGGAAGTGTAGATACAAGAGTCTTTCCTTCACCAGTACGCATTTCTGTAATACGGCCCTGGTGCAATATTACACCACCAATAAGCTGTACCTTGTAATGGCGCATGCCAAGTACACGCGTAGCTGCTTCCCTGACTGTTGCATATGCTTCGGGCAGTATATCGTCCAGCGTTTCACCATTAGCAAGCCTTTCCTTAAATTCAGGCGTCTTTGCCTTAAGTTCTTCATCACTAAGCTTCTCATATTCCGGAGCAAGAGCCTCTATTTTATCAACAATTGGTATTATACGTTTCACCTCATGCTGGCTGTGCGTTCCGAATATCTTACTAATTAAACTCATGAAATTCACTCCTATATATTCTTAATTATAAGTAATAACAAACAAATCATTCTAAAGTATATCATTAAATCAATCTGTAATCAACTGGAATTTTTCAAAAAATTGTATGATAGTTTACAGTTATCTGGTGTTTGTGTGGATTGAATTGGCGGGCGGACGGTTTCTGTGCCAGAGCCAGAATATTCCATACAGGGGTACGCTTCCGCTACGGTAAGCCACGCAGCGGCACATAAAGCCCCTGTATTCCAAAGGAAACTGACGTTTCCCCTGGAACACATGGGCTTAAATGCCGGCGGGCTTAAAGTACCCCTTTTATGGAATAATTCATGGCATCTGGCACACGTAACCTGTCACCAGCAACCTGCAACAAAAACCAGAATAATTAAGATAACTGTAAATTGTGGGGGAGGGGATTATTCTGCCAGCCACTTATTATACAGCGGAACAGTTACTATTTGTACGTATATAATACCAGGAAATTTCCGTATATCTAAACCATCAGCCGTCCGTCCATAATTTCCAGTTATCCTGCCAGACTGTTTTTCTGTAATTCTGACAGGGAACAGCAGGTTTCCTGATGTTCCATCTGATATTATTCCATGACAGGGGCACTTTAGCACCGCCGGCATTTAAGCCAGATATTTAATGTCCCAAAAGAAACATTAGTTTATTTGGGGACATTAAATATCTGGCTTTATGTGCCGCTGCGTGGGCTAACGTAGCGCAAGCGTGCCCTGGAGTGGAATAATTTAGTGGAACACTGGAAACCCTGCGTCCGTTACAAACACAGGATAACTGTAAATTATCCTAATCCCTATTATTATTGCACATTTTTCTGTAAAAATTAATATTTCTGGATAATTTTTAATAGAATTGTATATTGGCTTATGTTAATATAAAAAGATAAATAATGGGAGCTGGTTATATGCCAAGAACAGCAGCAATAGGTATACAGGATTTTGAAACAATTATTGAAAACAACTACTTTTATGTAGATAAAACAAACTTTATACGTGAATGGTGGGAAAATGGGGATAGTGTTACTTTAATTACAAGACCACGCCGTTTTGGCAAAACTCTGAATATAAATATGCTGGAGAGATTTTTTTCATTAAATTATGCCAGACAGGGAAAAATTTTTGAAAACCTGGATATATGGAAAGATAAAAAATACCAGAAATTACAGGGAACGAAGCCTGTAATCAGTTTCAGCTTTGCAAATGTCAAAGAAAATACTTTTGACAAAATGAAAACAAGGTTCTGCCAGATAATTTCTGATTTATATATTAAAAATGAATTTTTAAATGACAGTGGTATACTGTCTGGCAAAGATTTAAAATATTTTGACAGGGTTTCTGATGATATGACAGAAACTGACGCAACAATTTCAATATATAAATTATGTAGTTTTATGCACCGTTACTACGGCCAAAAAGTGATTATTTTATTAGATGAATATGATACACCAATGCAGGAAGCATATTTAAACGGATACTGGGATGAAGCTGCTTCTTTTATAAGAAACCTTTTTAATTCCACATTCAAAACAAACCCTTCACTTGACAGGGCAGTTATGACAGGTATTACAACAATCAGTAAAGAAAGTATTTTCTCTGATGTAAATAATATTGAAGTGGTAACAACAACCTCATCTAAATATACAGATATCTTTGGATTTACCCAGCAGGAAGTATCAGATGCCCTTTATGAATTTGGTTTGTCTGAAAAAGAGGAAGATGTCAAAAACTGGTATGATGGATTTACATTTGGAGAAAAAACAGATATTTATAATCCCTGGTCAATACTTAATTTCCTTAATTCCCGGAAACTAGCAGCTTACTGGACAAATACAAGCAGTAACAGCCTTGCAGGCAAGCTTGTACGTGAAGGCAGCCGTGATGTAAAAATTGTTATGGAAAACCTGTTAAATGGAGGCACATTACAGACATATATAGATGAACAGATTGTATTCAGCCATCTTGCCAATAACGAATATGCTATATGGAGCTTGTTGCTTGCAAGTGGATATTTAAAAGCAGAAAAACATATATTTGATGAAGATACTGGGAATGAAAAATACTTCCTTAAACTTACAAACAAAGAAGTAAAACTAATGTTTTGTAATATTATAGAAGGATGGTTCAAACGTTATTCCCCAGCATATAACGATTTTATCAAGGCATTATTACTAGATGACAAAAAAGCAATGAACCACTATATGAATAAAATTGCCCTTGCAACTTTCAGTTTCTTTGATACTGGAAACCAGCCATCTGGAAGCACAGAACCAGAACGCTTTTATCATGGCTTTGTGCTTGGGCTTATGGTTGAATTAAAAAACCGGTATACCATTATATCAAACAGGGAAAGCGGCTTTGGACGTTATGATGTAATGCTTAAACCAAAAAACAACACAGATAATGCGGTTATTATGGAATTTAAAGTACATGATGCAGAAGATGAAAAAACATTAGAAGATACTGTTGCGTCAGCATTGCAGCAAATAGAAGACAAGCACTATGCTGCATCACTTGAAGCGGAAGGAATTTCTAAAGAACGTATTAAAAAATATGGTTTTGCATTTAAAGGAAAAAATGTGTTTATAGGTTAAAGTATATTTAAAGATTAATTATTATTAACAGATAGTAACAAATGGCATATGGGAATTAGCACCATATGCCACTTACAGGATATTGTTATACAAGAAGTTAGTATCTTTAATCTGGAATTTCACCTCTTAATTCCATGTAAAGCTCTCCCAGCTTTTCTTCATATTTTGGACTTGTAGTATAATTATTTTTCCCATTTACCATACATGCCCCATCATCTCCTATACCTGTTCCTAAACTGAAAGCTATTCTATTTCTTTTATTATAGCATTTTACCCAGAATAAATTACCTCCAGCACCACCAAATGTCATTATATCTCCATCATTAAACCTCATTTTACCTAATATATCTGTTACCCTCTTAATATTTTCCCTGTCTTTTATTGTTACCAGATACATTTCATAGTGCGGACATGCCGGCGGCATATAGAAACCAAGTTCAATTTTAGATATTTCTTCTGGGTCATTATTATAATTACCAAAAGAAGTTACATCATAATCCCATGCCAGATATTTATTATAATAAACACTGTATAAAATTACAGACAATACTAATAATGGTATAATAATTATTATTTTTTTAATATTTTTATATTTCATATTTTTAGAATTTTTATGTAGCACAAATTATCACCT
>CAJTRU010000061.1 GCA_910579085.1 uncultured Lachnospiraceae bacterium
ATTAAATATAAATAAAATTATCATTATATTTGAAATTGAATTTAAAATTTTTTGTGAATTTTTTTTAAAATTAATTATTATAAAAATACATAATGATGGGTAAGCAATCATCTGCTGTATACCGCTGGACATGTTTCCACGTATAAATAATGTTATTAAAATTGATAATATAAAATAAATACTAAATATAAAATAATTTATATTAAATTTAATAATTGTTGTTTTCCATAATAATATATATTGCAACCATATAATAGTTACAGCTGTCCAGGTCCAAATTGTAAAAAATATTTTATAAACAGGAATATACTCTGAAAATCCCCTCGGATATAAAAAAGCTATTAAAACAAAGTATAATAATAAATCCTGTTTCCCAGTTTTTATTAAATAACTATTTTTCATTTTTTAATGCCTTCTTTAATGTATTTATATGTTCCTGTCCAATTACCCGCATAATCTTTCTTTTTAACATAGTTTTCCTTCCCATCCATGAAGCACTATAATGATGAATTGAAACCGTATCTTCACACAAAAGATTTTGTAGACCATCACCTGGTGCAACCGGGTCTAAATATCTTGGTGGCAAAATTAAAAACTCTCCTATTTTAACAGGTTCATTACTATATATATAACCCATATCTTCAAGGACTTTGTTATTCAATACAGGACATGCAAAGTTTTCCTTTCTTTCTTCATTAAATGAAATCTCGTTATACTGGTTCATCATTTGCAAAATAACAGGGCAATCTTTAACAGCACCAAAGCCTAAACCTGTTGTGCATAAATGTCCATATTGCTGTACTCCTATATAGAACTTATTAAGTCTTAAAAAATCAAGATTTTTAAGCAATTCTACATCTGTATCAAGATATATGCCTCCATTTTCATAAATTATTTTAAGTCTGGCATAATCAGATATAAAAGCCCATGCCTTAGCTTTATACGCATCCCTGGCAAATGGATGACAATTTATATTAAAGTTACCTTCATCCCATTGTTTTATTTTATAACCTGGGCACTTTTTCTCCCATGATTTTATACATTTCTTCACATCTAAAGGTAAACTTTTCCCACCAAACCAGCAGTAATGTATTATATTTGGTATCATATATTTTTTCACTGTCCCTAATTAACTTTTATGCTATTTTTAGTTTTCTAAATTCCTGCCTTGCATTTTTTCAGAAAATTTTTGTGAAATGCTTTTAAATATTTTTATTTCAACACAAATTTGCTTAATGTAACATTGGTGCTGTACCACACTGGTAAGTAACTTCTGGATTTCTCTTTCGTATAAATTTTGCAGGTATTCCACCCCAGACTTCAAATGCAGGTATATCTTTTGTCACAACTGCACCTGCTGCAACAACTGCACCATCACCAATAGTAACTCCTTGTAAAATAATTGCACCTGTCCCAATCCAACAATGATGTCCAATGTTTATTGGTAAAAACGAAGCTTTAAACTCTGGGTCATCTATATTATGGCTGCCTGTTATTAATTTTGCATGACTACTTATATTTGTATTATCTCCTACTGTTATTCCGCCTCTGGCATCTAAATCAGCAAACCATCCAACAGCAATATTATTTGCCAATTCCAGACCCTTTGGAAATAATACATCTGTCCGCCTGTAAATAACTGTATTTTTTCCAATTTTTGCACCTAATATCTTGTAGAACCATTTTCTTAAATGACGGCTAGGTATTTTATTCACAAATACATTACCAAATAATACAACCGGGTAATAAATATACTTAATTGGTTTACTCATTTGCTGGTTTATAGGTTTATACATTTTCTTATCCTCTTACTTTCTAGTCTGTTATTAAATTTCTCTTTAATTTAGCAGGGCAGCCTGTATATACCCCATTTCCAGTTAAACTGCCTGTAACAACTGTATTAGCCCCAATAACACAATTTTCTTCTATTTTTACACCACTCGTTATAACCACATTAGTTCCACACCATACAAAACTTCCAATAGAAACTGACGCTATTTTATACCTATTTATAGAATGTTTTACACCGTCTGTAATATCATGGTCATGGTCATATAATGAAACATTAGAACCAAAAATACTATTTTCTCCAATATTTATACGTTGCTTTGCAACAACCCTGCAATATGTGTTAAAATAACAATCCTTTTGTATTTCAATAATTCCACCATCTGTTACATCCAATGTACAGTAATCTTCTAAATATACGCCACTATGTAAAATGATTTTCCCCCCCCACTAGAAATTTTAACTAAACATCTTTTTCCTATATACACTGGTTTTCTACAAAAAATTTTTACTGAAAAATTTTTGCCATAATATATTTTAAATAAAATAATACGTATAAAATTCCTTGTCCATTTTATAATTTTTTCACAAAGAAAACGAATTGTTTTACTATTCTTATCAACTAGTTCTAACATGATATATCTCTTTCTTTGATTTTATTTATTTTCCAAAAAATTTATCCTCTAACATAAGACACCAGCAATGGTATATTGGAAGATGTAATTCCTGTACCATATAAGTTTCCGTTTCTGGTGCTTTAACTGTTATATCTGCCATATGTGCAAGCTCACCCCCTCCAGCACCTGTAAGACCTATAATCTTAATATCAAGTGCTTTAGCCACAATTGCTGCATTAATTATATTTTTGCTATTACCTGATGTCGAAATCCCTAAAAAAACATCTCCTGGTCTTCCAAAACCAAATAACTGCTGTGCAAATACTCCAAGCCCGTCAACATCATTAATGTATGCTGTACTAAGGGCTTCATGTGCAACAAGTGGTACTGCCATCAAAGAACATTCAAGATTTTCTGACAATGCCTTCCCTCGTACAGGGTCAATAGATTTTAGTTTTCTTGCAAACTCTTTACTTACTGGGCGTGGGCTATTAAACCGTTTCATTAGTTCTCCTACAATATGTTCTGAATCAGCCGCTGAACCACCATTGCCTGCAACTAAAAGTTTTCCTTCATTTTTATAACATTCTTCCATTATTATATATGCATCTATAAAATCTTCTTTTATTACCTCAAGTGCAGGATACCTTTTAAAAAGTAAATTAACATGTTTCTGTAACCTTATGTCAAACATCACCTAATCCCCCAGACCAGATTATATTTCATTTATAACATTTCTTGTAAAATCTTGTAATGAAGTTACTGTTATATCCTGGCCATATTCTCCTGTTCCGATTAAAACAGTTTTACACCCAACAGTTTTTCCAGCCTCTATATCGTTCATACTATCTCCTGCTATCCATGATTTTTTAAGGTCAATATTAAAATCCATGGCTGCCTGCAATAACATTCCTGGATTTGGTTTGCGGCATTCACATTTAATTTTTAGTTCTGTAATTTCCCCTTTAAATCCTTTATCTGGATGATGTGGGCAGAAATAGATTGCATCCAAGTAAGCACCTTTATATCCAAGTAATGTTTCCATTTTATTGTGTATTTTATAAAGCCCTTTAAAACTAAGCCCGCCACGGGCTATAACTGGCTGGTTTGTTACAACAATAGCAAGATAGCCAGAATCATTAATATCTTTAATTGCTTCCGCAACACCATCTATAAGGTCAAATTCATTAATATTACGTAGGAAACCACAATACTTATTAATTGTTCCATCCCTGTCAAGGAAAACTGCTTTTTGTTTATTTTTTAAGTTTCTGGCTTTTATTCTGCCTTTACTGTAATCTTCACAGACAGAATAAAATCTTTCTGGTGTACCCATATCCTTTACATACTCTGGACTGTTATAACAGAACATTTTGCCTGTTCCTGCAAGTGGTTTTAAAATCTGACGGTCTAAATCAATTTTTTTTGTATCTGTTTTTATATCTAATAATCCAGGATTTATCACATGAAGACCTGCATTTACACAATTTTTATAATACCTTGGTCTGTTATCCTCCTTTGAAACCCATTGCAAAACCGAACCATCTGTACCAGTAATAACAATTCCGCTATCATAAGGATGGCTATTAGGATGTGTAAATAATGTCACAAGCCCATCATTTTTTTTATGAAATAAAACAAATCTGTTAAAATCAATATCAAACATAATATCAGCATTTAATAAAAGAAAATCTTCCGTAAGTCTTTCTTTTATTTTAAACAATGCACCTGCATTTCCAAGTGGTTCTTCTTCAAAATAATATTCAATTTTTACACCAAAAGGCTTTTTTGTAACAGGAGAAATCCCCGAGCCATCACCAAAATAATCTGTTATAACACTACCTAAATAGCTTATTGTAATAATTATATCTGTAAATCCCTGCATTCTTAAACATTCTATTTCATGTTCCAGGACAGGTTTATTATCAATTTTTAACATTGGCTTTGGAATATTATTTGTAATAGATGAAATACGTGTACCTTTTCCTCCTGCCATTATTACTGTTTTCATTTCCAATCCCTTTCCTTAAAATTGAATTTTATATGTTATCTTTTTCTTGTTTTTGTATAGCATTTATATAAAACTTTAAATACCTATTTGAAAACACTCTGAAAGAAAATTCTTCATTGTAACATTTTAATGCTGCTTCTTCCATTTTGATACGCTTTTCCTTATGGGTAATTAAATATATAATCTTTTTGGCAAGCTGTCCTGGATTACGTGGTTCTGCCAAAAAACCATTCTTTCCATCCTCAACTATTTCCACTGTACCATCTACTGACGTTGCCACAACTGTTTTTCCTACAGAAAATGCTTCAATAGGTGTAAGAGGAAGCCCTTCCCATAATGAACTTAAAACTATGAAATCCATTTGTTTCATAAGATTTTGTATATCACTTCTGTATCCCATAAAATGTATATAACCTGATAAACCTTTATCTGCCACAAGTTTTTTTAATTTATTCTCATTTTCACCACATCCAATAATTAGAAATCTTGCTTCTTTACACCTATCTAATACAAAAGGAACTGCTTCTATAAAATATTCAAAACCCTTCTGTTCTGATAATCTTCCAATATTACCAATTAATATATATCCATTTTTTTTAAGTCCGCTTAATAATTTATCTTTTGTAATACTGTTATTAAATGGCATTACTGCATTGTGTATTACTGTTATATTATGAATTTTAAATATATCTTCAAGATTTTTCTTAACCATTTCCCCACAAGACACAAGGTTGCAATTTCTGTATGAATATCTTGTTAATAACTTTCTGTTATAAAATGTATTATGCGAAGTATTAATAAAACAACATTTCTTATCAAAACCTGTAATTCTGGTATAAAAAGCTGCCATTCTGTGATGTGTATGGATTATTGTAATTTTTTCATCTTTTATAATCCTGCTTAATATTTTTATGACTTTAAACATTACTAAAGGCGATTTTGATTCAATATCAGGAATTTTATAAAATTTGACTTTTATTTCTTTTAAAATATCAGTCCTGAATCCATCTGAACAACACACAATAATATTGCCAGCATATGGTTTTAAAATTTTAATAAGCTGTAATATGACATTTTCTGTACCTGCATGTTGAGTTGACCTTGAAAAGAAAAGTATATTTTGTTTTGTAAGCACTTTGCTTGCTTTTCTATTTACTTCCTCTATTATCTCCATTACTTTTTCTTCCTATATTTCCATGCGAGTTTAAATATTTTCATATCATCTATAATATAACGTTTAAACATACGTTTAGGGTCTTGTATTATACGGAAAAGCCATTCAAGACCGCTGTGTCTCATCCATTCTGGTGCACGTTTTACATTACCTGCTGCAAAGTCAATTGATGCCCCTATTGAAAAAGACATAGGTATTTTATATTTATCCATATTTTCATAAATAAAAATATCCTGCTTAGGAACTCCCATTCCCACAAAAAGCAAATCTGCCCCAGAATTTGCAAGTATCTGGTTAATATGATTAATTTCTTTTTTATCTTTTTCAAATCCTAATGGTGGTGAATATGTTCCAGCTATTTTTAATCCATGATAACGCTTTTTTAATCTCTTTGCTGCTTCATCAGCAACTCCTGGTGCTGCTCCAAGAAGAAAAATTCTATAACCTTTTTTCGCTGAAATCTCACATAAATCAAATATAAGGTCTGAACCACATATTTTTTCTTTTACAGGCGTATTGTAAAATTTTGAAATCCAGATAAGGGGATGGCCATCTGTAAGCAAAAGTTCTGCATTATTGCATATTTTTCTGAAATATGGGTCTTTTTCAATTCTTACAATCTGGTCAACATTTGGTGTAATTACATGTCCTGTTTTTTTCTCACATATAAATGATTCTATATATTCTATTGCCTCATTCTTTGTTATATTGTCCAGATATGTATTCATAAACTTTATCCGGTTTAATGGCATAACCATACCCTCCTTAAACCTATTAACGCGTAAGGAAATTTGTACCTCCGCCTGCTGAAATTCTTTCCCTCCAGTAATCTAAAAGGTCATGCATAGTTGTTTCAAAGCTAATTTCAGGCTTCCATCCTGTATGTTTTTTAAATTTATGGCAATCTGGTACTTGTAAATCGGCATCAATAGGACGTAAACGTTCTGGGTCAGTTACTATTTTTATTTCATCTTTTTTTGTTGAATACGAAATTAAAGACTTTAGTGTATCACCTACTTTACAAGTATAAGAGCCTCCTATATTATAATATTCTCCTGCGGCTGGATTGATTGTTACAAGCATATAATATGCCCTAACAGCATCCCTTACATCAGCATAAGTACGTAAAGAATCCAAATTCCCAACTTTAACTTCTGGTTTTATCAGCCCAGCTTCAATCATAGCTATCTGTTTTGCAAATGTTGATTCATGAAAAACATCACCCCGCCGTGGTCCTGTATGTGTAAACATTCTGGTGGTCATTACTGTCATGCCATAAGCTTCTGCATAATATCTGCCAAGCAAGTCTGTACCAACCTTTGATATTGCATATGGTGACGCTGGATGAAACGGACATTCTTCATGTATTCCTGTATCTGGTTTCTTTTCTGCTGGAATCTTTCCAAATACTTCTGATGATGCACATACATGTATGACAGGCTTATAGCTTGTGTCTGCTTCCATTGCTGCATGAAATGCTTCAAGCAGGCGGCAAGTCCCAAGTATATTAGTATTTAAAGTATCTATAGGTGCAGTAAAACTTGTAAGGGGATAACTCTGCGCTGCCAGATGGAATACATAATCTGGCTTTAATTTGTTTACAACTTTCATTAAAGAAACCTGGTCATTTAAATCTGCATATTCAAAATACAAACGTTCTTTTCTGTTTGCCCTGCCGAGAAGGTGGCTGACATTATCAAGAGGACTTCTCCAGCGGCATACACCATAAACATCCCACTCTGTATTTTCTAAAAGAAAATCAGCAAGATGTGAACCTACCATGCCTGTAATTCCTGTAATTAATGCCTTAATTGCCATTTTTAATATCCTCCAACTCTTTTTTTATTTTTTCAGTAAAAGTATTATCTTCTATTATCTGGTATTTTTGCATATACAAGCTTTTCATCTGGGTAATTTCAGGCCTGTTTACATAAAACTTTTTGCCAGGATATAAAATATTATATTTTAGCTTTCCATTATAAAACCTGTTTATTTCATCAGCTATGCGTACACGGCTTACCAGTTCCTTTCCTGCTACATTTATTACTGGAAATTTGTAATTATCCCAATTTTGTATAAACCATGTTACAACATTTACAACATCATGTACTGATATGCAATTTCTATAAAATGGATGGTATATTTCTGCCGTCTTTCCAGATTTAATACATGACAGACAATAAGATATGAAACGGTCTTCTGCTGATACCACATACGAAAGACGAATTGCTTTAAAATACTTATTGGTGTTGAATTTATCCTCTACTGCCTGCTTCATACGTCCATATGAAGTCAATGGAACAGTTTCAGATTTTTCTGTATAAATTTTCCCTGGGACATTGCCAAAAACTGCATCACTTGAAAAAAATAAAACTTTACATTTTCTTTTTATTGCTTCTGTTATAAAAAATAGAGTACCATCAACATTAACTTGCCAGCATAAATCAAATTCTTCAGCACACTGGTCTGGTCCAGAAATTGCTGCTGTAAAAATAATATAATCAATATTATCCAATGAACTATAATCAAACCTGGCTGGTTCTGACAAATCAAGCATAATATCAGATTTTGTCCTGCCTATTTTTAAAATTCTGTTAATTTCTGGTTTATTTTTAAAACTATCTACCAGAAATCCTGCAATATATCCTGAACTTCCTGTTATTGCAATATTCATTCTATTTTCCTTTCCCCCAGTGAAATAGTTATTTATATTGTAATTCCATAATCTTCTGGCGAGTAATGTATAACTCTTGTACCACTGTTTTCAAATTCAAATGGTATATATAACAAATCTTTCATAGCTTTTTTTAATGATTTTTGCTTATCTGGTTCTACATAAAACAAAAGAAAACCACCCCCACCTGCACCAAGCAATTTTCCTCCAGAAGCCCCAGCTTCAATACCTTTTTTATATAACATGTCAATACTGTCTGTTGAAATCCTGTTTCCAGTACTACGCTTTAATTTCCATGTACAGTCAAGCAGCCTTCCAAATTCATTTAAGTCAATATTTTTGTTAGTGATAATTTCCTCTGCCTCATCAACCAAATTTAACATTTCCTTAAGTCTTGCTGTCCTATCTGCACTTTCTGATATATTAGCTTCTTGTATATCTGATGAAAAACGGGTAAATCCTGTAAAAAACATTAAAAGATTGTTGTTTAACTGTCTTTTTCTTTCTGGAGAAATAATAACAGGAAATACATCATATCCATCCTGATGAAAATTAATCCTGTTAAAGCCACCATAAGAAGCTGCTATCTGGTCTTGCCAGCCCCCTTTTTCACTACACAGTTTTCTTTCAAGATATATTGCTTCATCTGCAAGTTTTCTTTTATCTGCATATTTTCCTTTTAAAGCATAAAAAGCATTCAACATACCTACTGCAAACGAACTACTTGTCCCAAGACCTGACCTTGCTGGAAGGTCAGAATCATAAGTAAGCCTCAATTCATGCATATTAAGCATTTCCATAGCATTGCGTATTGCTGGATGTTTAATCTCGTTATAGCTGTTCACATACTCCATTTTTGAATATGTAAGGTGTGATTTATATTCAAAAAAACGTGGGAGATGCCGTACTGTTACATAACAATATTTATCAAACGTTGTAGATAAAACTGCTCCACCATTTATTCTAAAAAATTCTTCAATATCTGTACCACCACCAAAAAATGACATTCTGAATGGTGTTTTTGTGATAACCATATATTGTACTCCCTTTAAATAAAAATCCTCTATGTCAGAATTTAAATTTTATTTATTTTGATACTATGGAATAATAGCATATCTATTTTCGTTTTTCAAGGTCTTTAACGAAAATAATTCTTTCTGCTTTGTGTAACATTCTGCCATTTCTCTCTAAAAAGTATTTTTTAATATAATTTATTACATATATGTTTACTCCAAATAAATTTATAACTATCTTCTTGTATCTCCCTGTATTACAGACTTATCATTTTCCAAAAGACTTTCTGGCTTCTGCAATAACCGTTACTGGTAATATATTTGTACTGGTATAAAAGACAATTGTCCCGCATTTTGCTAAAAAAGATGTAGAATTATATTTAATGGCATGGTATACTTTTAATATTGCCGTAAAAAACAAACCTGGATTTGCGGAGGTGAAAGGTAATGGATTTTAGAAAAACTTTTGATAAAATACCTGAAAGTTTTGACAAATACAGACCAAGATATTGTGATGAATTATTTGAAAAATTGATAATGGATTGTGAATTGGATTTGAATAAGAAAGCGCTTGAGATAGGACCTGGTACAGGGCAGGCTACGGAACCTATATTGAAAACGGGATGTGGTTATACTGCAATAGAACTCGGGGAAAATTTTACTTCTTTTATGAAAAAAAAGTTTGGAACCTATTCAAATTTTAATATTATAAATGCTGATTTTGAAAAATATATATTTAAAAAAGATTTTTATGATTTAGTTTATTCAGCAGCAACGATACAGTGGATTCCTGAACAAATTGCTTTTTCTAAAACATATGATATATTAAAGCCAGGTGGTTATCTGGCTATGTTTATGACACGTTCAGATGAAAATACTTTAAATAAAGAATTACGCCACGAAATTAACCAAGTATATGAAAAATATTTTCATGTAAAGCAAAAATATAATTGCAAGATGAATTATGAAAATGTTGCTAATTATGGTTTTACAAATTTTACATATCTAGAATGGAAAAAACAAAGGGAACTTGATGCAGAAGAATATATTTCTTATATAAGCACACATTGTGAGCATATTACGTTAGAAGAACCATATAAAACTAATTTTTATAATGGAATTAGAGATGCCTTTACGAAATATGGAAACAAAATTAAAATTATAGATACTATTCCATTGTATTTAGTCCAAAAACCAATCTGAGGCCAGGGATAACATTAAATTTCTATTTACTTGGATGATGAATACAAAGAAAATCTGGCATTTGCGGAATATGTCAAACTGTTGCCAGTTATTACAATGGAATCTGGGATTTATACTATTGTTTTATGCTTTTAAACCAGATAATAAATAAAAGAAATGCTTAAAAACCCATTATAAATATTTTAAGCATTTCTCTTTATTTTTTATATACCAAGATTATCCCTGGTATCTATAAATATTTTTATTCTTTTTCCAGATACTCTTCATAAACCTTTATAACTTCCCCCATTGCCTCCTGTCCAGGAGCACCAGTGGTATTTCTTTTCCCTATACATGTTTCCATGCTTATTGCGTCATATATATCTTCTTCAAATACAGGGCTTATGTTTTTATACTCTTCTATTGACAGCCCGCCTAATGTTTTATTGCTGGCAATGCAATAAAGCACTAGTTCCCCTATTATGCCATGTGCATCACGGAATGGCACTCCGTGGTTTACAAGATAGTCAGCAGCGTCTGTGGCATTTGTAAAACCACCTTCTGCGCTTTCCCTCATTTTATCCTTGTTAAAGACAAGTGTAGCAAGCATACCATTAAACAGGAGTATGCAGCCCTTTGTTGTGTCTATAGCATCAAATACAAGTTCTTTGTCCTCCTGCATATCTTTATTATATGCAAGTGATAGCCCTTTCATTGTGGTTAAAAGTGACATAAGCGTACCATATACACGCCCTGTTTTACCCCTTACAAGTTCTGCTATATCAGGGTTTTTCTTCTGCGGCATTATGCTGCTTCCTGTGGAATATGCATCGTCTATTTCAATAAACTGGTATTCGTTGGAATTCCAGATTGTTATTTCTTCACAGAAACGGCTTAAGTGCATCATAATTATTGACATTGCAGAAGAAAATTCTATAAGATAATCCCTGTCTGATACAGAATCCATGCTGTTTAATGACGGGCCTTTAAACCCTAGGGTTTCTGCTGTAAAATCCCTGTCAAGAGGATATGTAGTGCCTGCAAGTGCACCTGAACCGAGCGGGCAGTAATTCATCCTCTCTATTGTATCTTTAAGGCGTGACCTGTCACGCTTAAACATTTCAAAATAAGCCCCCATATGGTGTGCAAGTGTTACAGGCTGCGCCTTCTGGAGGTGGGTAAACCCAGGCATTATTGTACCTGTGTTTTCTTTTATTATCTTTAGAAGGCTTTTTAAAAGGTCTTTCAGGAGTTTGTCCATTTCAAGTATTTCTTTACGTGTGTACAGCTTCATATCAAGCGCTACCTGGTCGTTCCTGCTTCTGCCTGTATGCAGTTTCTTGCCAGCGTCCCCGATTCTTTCTGTAAGGTGTGCTTCTACGAAACTATGGATATCTTCGTGTACATCATCTATTTCAAGCCTGCCTGCATTAATATCTTCAAGTATGCCATTTAGCCCTGTAATAATTGCTTCCCTGTCTTCTTCTGTTATAATTTTTTGTTTTGCAAGCATATTGACATGTGCAATGCTTCCTTCAATATCTTCTTTATAGAATTTCTGGTCAAAAGAAACAGAGGCATTAAATGCCTGTACAAGCTTGTCTGTTTCTTTTGTAAAACGTCCTCCCCAAAGTTTCATATTAATCCTCCTGTCTTTGTTTCTGCACAAATAAAAAACCTGTCTGGAACAGACAGGTAAGCTATTGTTTTAAAAAATTGATATAGCAAGGCCAGGCTTTCTGCTAACAAATATATACTCTGTTCTGACACTTTAGCACAGTGCGGCCTAGTGGTGTATAAGCCGAAGGATACTGTCTTAACACCACTAGGCCGCTTACTGTGCGGGTGGCGCAGAACATTGTGGTGTAACTGGCTATAAATATCAACCTTGGAGCTTCCCCAAAGCAATAAGACCAGAAAACCTGACCTCTTTTTCTTAGAATTATAACATATATTTCTTAAAAGTCAACTGGTTTTTATAGAAAAAATTTATTACATTTGACAGGCTATATAGTAGTAAAATTATAAGAATTGTTACAAATTGCTTGAAGATATTGCAGAAATATTATATAATATTGTTTATAATTCATACAAAAGCAAAGTGGTATACAAAAATATATAAGCAATATTGCATAACTTGCCGGATAACTGCTGTAACAGACAGTATATTTTGCTGTGCCCTGCTGTTGCTGGCTGTTTCTGTCTATGTATTATGCCTTGTTGCTTATAGAAAGGAAATCGTTTACAGTAATGAAAAATTTCAAATTAGAAAAAGATTTAACACCTGATGAAAAACAAAGGCTCTGGAAATTAGAAAATGAGCCTGTCCGTAAAATACTGCTATGGGGGCTTGACAGCCAGGAAAACCCATGTCTGCTTATTTTATATGGCGTACAGGAATTTGAACAAAAGGTACAGCCCTCTTCTTATTACTACAATGATTACCATTTGTTAAAACCTGTTGTGTCATATACTAAGTATGCCATATTCCGTGGAATGAATGGCCATCTGCCTTCTATTCCGGGTACACATTATTGCAAAGATGACAATGTACTGTGTTCTTCAAAAGGTTATAAGGTTGCATACAAAGGCTGGAATTACAACTATGAAACATCTTCATGGTATATGTATACAGAGATTGATAAGAAATATATTATAAAAAGTTTTTATGATACAGAACAGAATATTGAGTTTGATTATTATGCAGATAATACTTACTATAATTATATTTCTTTCCTTCAGTCAAACCATATTAATTTTAAAGATTTACAGTTAATTGGTAATCCTTGCAGTTTTTTTGGTTTTGAACCAGACAGCCCATATATGGAAACTGTTATAAATATGTTTTCAAAAGAAAGATTATATGCAAGAAAGAAATATTTAAACCAGTTTATTAAAATGCAGCCTTCTGCTGAGGAATATGGAAATATACTGAAAGTTGCAAGTGTAGAACTTGCATGTGGCATTTTCCAGGAACTTGCAGCAGAAAAAAATCCTGTTTTATTAGAAACTGCCAGACAGATAAAAGACAGTGGTACAGCCTGGGCAAAGCCAGGATACCACGCTGGGTTAATACGTTGCATTAGTCATTATATAAGCATGTTTGACAATAAGCTGGTGCAGGAACAGAAAGACTTTATTTATAAGACACTTCCTGAAATGGATTTCCATATTAAAAAGTTAGATTTATTTGATGAAGAACTGTATGGAAGTGAACTGGAAGAATATTTAAACAGGCCTCATGCTTACCAGAATATTTTATATAACTATTATTCTTATGGCCAGCAGGAAATGTATGAAAAAAGTACATACATGGACGGAAAAAATATTTATAATATCCAGTTTAAGAACACAATCCAGATGGCAAAAGCATATGGCATGGCAGACGCTATTGGCAAGATAGCTTACTACCTTGATGCGCCAAGGACTGTCTGCTATTTTAAAGGCAGCGGCAGGGCAAGGGCGTATAATTATTATAAGCGCTATCTTAGAAGGACTCTTGATGAATACAGGTCATCAGATGAGCAGAAATTTATGGCTGCTGTGCGTGAAATGCTAGCCAGCTATACAGATAATGACGACCTGGATATGGAAGGCGGTTACTGCTTTGCATGTAATTATTTTTTCAGTAATTATTTTAGGGATGTAGTCAAAAATGGCAAAGTCCAGGATAATGCAATATGGAACAGGTATATTGGTGATATTCTTTATATTGCAAAACATGCCAAAGCCACACCAGTACATGAATTTTGCTATATTATATTAAAAAATGCTGATGCCAGGCATGAATTTGATACATATGGCATAAAAGAACTTATTGAATGGTCAAAAATACCATATAATGCAACAGCACAATTATTTACAAAGATACTGTTCCCTAAGTTAAATGAATTGCATGAATTTGATGCAGGGATAATGCTTTCTTTAATGGATTCACAGTCTGAAGATTTATGGAACGCTGCCAAAAAATATTTTAAACAGACAAATGGGAAGTTCAAGCCTGAAGATATTGTTAGTTTTCTTTTTTTAGATACTATAGAAATATGGTACAGCGTACTAGAAGACAGTATAAAGAATTTTACATTACATGAATACATTACTTTTATAAAATTAATTGCTGGCAAAAGTGAACATTTTATAAAACAGGATATAAGGCTTTCAGGACAAATTACAGAATTACTGCAATGCCCAGCCGCTACGCTTGCTAATGCGTCTGATTGTGAGAAACAGGATTTCTTACATTACCTTT
Organism: uncultured Lachnospiraceae bacterium; assembly: GCA_910579085.1. Classification (GTDB taxonomy): domain Bacteria; phylum Bacillota; class Clostridia; order Lachnospirales; family Lachnospiraceae; genus Butyribacter. The sequence continues at coordinate 14,709 of CAJTRU010000061.1, forward strand.
TGTCATTGTTGCTAAGTTTTGGCAAGTTTCCAGAATTTCTTCTTGAAATGGCTGAAAGCATTGTATTCTCTATGCCATATGATGTATTAAAAGACATGCTGGATAATGTTAATTTACAATATGGAAAGATTACGGAAAAGGAATATAACCAGGTTTCATTGCTAAAATCAGTAAAAGAAGATACTATCCCAAAAGACAGTGTTATCCTGTCTGTATTGGAAACAGGCACTCCAGGGCTTGTGAAAATACTTACAGAAATAGCAGGCAAATTACAAAAACCACTTGAAGAAAGGACAACAGCTTTACTGCTCCTTTTGGAATGTAATGTGTACAGCCTGAATAAAACTGCACAGTCTGTTTTTGAGGGCATGGAAACTGGAAAAAGAGAAAAGATGCATATGCTTTTATTGGATTCTCCAATAGAAAGGGCATACAGGTATGCACTGGAAAAACTTGATGCCTGGTATGGTGACAAATTACCAGAACAATTTATTTTACGTATGATGGAACATCCATGTACTGAGGTAAAAGCATTTCTTTCAGAAAAAATTAACCGGGCTTTTACCAGTTTAAAAGATGTAAACCCGGATTATTATATCTATTATTTTAAAACGCTGCTTTACTTGCCAAATAAAGTTTCTAAAAGCAAAGAATATTTATATGGTACAGTTCCTGCGTTTTTAGAATATTTTCCTGGAAAACAGGAAGAAATAGAAAATATACTACTTGATATCGGGAGCACAAACAGTAAAATAAGTTCTGAAAGAGCACTTGTGGCATATGCCAGTATCCAAAAGGAGGCCAGCACTTTATGAAATTAAATTATAAATATGCAAGCCCTTCACGGTGTATGCAGGCTGGTGATAAAACAACTTTAGGGTTAAGCCCTGACTTATCACGTGATGAAAAGGTTTCTTTCTCTGGTAAGTTAAAGCATCCCTTATTATTCCGTGATGCCATGCTTATGTTAAGGGAAATTGTTATTTCTGATACGGGCAAAAAAACTAAAGAACGGCCTGAATACTTTGAATGGCTTGACCAGGAAATTGAAAGGCGTATTAATGCACACAAAGAATATATGCCAAATGTAAGGAAAGCCCTGAGTAAAGAAATTGATACTTATGATGTCCAACTTTTTCATCAAAATAATGAAATAAAAAAACTAATTGATATACAAAAGAACCTGCAAAAACAGATTGATGAATACGATACATGGAGAGATTATAATAAAATCGAAAAATCTTTCTGGAAATTTATAAAAGACAGGGACTACAGTTTATGGTTTGTATTAGACCCTGTAATTACAGTACATAACGACCAGGTTTCATTTGAGGCTTTTTCTATTGATGAATCTGTATATGGCTGCCTGTCCGTTGCTATGGATGAATTTGATTTATTGCAGAAGCCAGAACTGGGAACAACAAATATTGACTTCTCGGCAAAATTAGAAAAAGAAATGCAGAGATTCCGCAGCTATACAGATGTTACTTTATCTATTAACCCAGAAGGATTTACAGTTGATAATGATATTGTACCTGAATATGTAGAAAAGAAAATTGACCTGCCAGATACCTGGATTAAAGGCTTTAACCAGGTATCCTCAGCCGCAGCGTTATCTGGCATTGAAATAGAGCTTACTCCTTCTGACATGTATGATATATGTGCATTTTTAAGAAAACACAAGGAAAAGAAAAGCCCACGCTATATGAAATGGATTTTAGAGCCTGGACAAAGGGTACAGATTGTATTTGAACCTTTTGGCACAGTTATTACTTTAAATGCTATTTATAACGGCAGCCAGAGAAGGGAAGAAAAAATCTGGGGCAGAAGACGCTGGCTTGTAGCTGAAAAGTTAATTCCTTTATCCCAGTCATTCCATATACGTCTTCTTGGATTTGGGATGCCACAGTTTATCCGTGCTGATATGGGAACAATGCAAATGGTAATTGGATTTTCCTCATGGTCATCAAATGACTGGGTAAAGGGGACTGCTTTCAATATTATGGCAGGATTTACAGGCAAGGGATGCTATGACAGGGTTTATCCATTAATGAAGAGGAAACGCTGTTTATCTATGGAGGAAATTTACCATAATCTTCCAGGCATTAAAAATGACAGAGCCAAGGCTGGTATTGGTATGCTTTTCAGGCGGGGTGAGGGGTATTTTGATATGGTTAACAATAAAGTGCGCTTCAGGCAGCTATGTAATACCCCAATTCCAGAAGAGCTTTATGAAGTTACAGATATTGAAAATAATGTACAAAAATACAGCAAGTTTACATTTGACAATATGACAGTAAAGTATACCCAGAGGAAAGAGTTTATATTCTCAACAAAATACAGCCAGCAAAATTTAGTGCCTTCTGATAATACAGAAGTTATTATCGACCAGGATGGACAAATTACAAAGGTGGACTGCTGCTGCCATAAGTTTAAAAGAGGCGAAAAAAATATTTCTGAACCATGTGCGCATATCCTTGCACTTTATGTTGCTTCTTTTAAATTACTGAAGTTAAAAGATTTGGAATATGATAAAGAATATAAAATAAATGATATTATGGAGATGTTGCTATAATGGATACAAAGGCTGAATACAAAAAACAAGTAAGTGAAATGGGCAAAAAGGAATTTACTTTCCTTAAAATGCAGGAATATGGATTTTGGCCAAGTAACCTGCCAACCCCATATGAACGCCAGCAAAATGAAACGGCAGAAGATTTTGAAAATAGAAAACAGCTGCTTAGCAAATACCAGGAACTTTCTGGACAGATATCTGACGCATATAAAGAAAAACATGAAATCGAAATGAAGCTTTCTTCTTTGAAGAAAGAACTTAAAGATACATGGGATTATGAAAAAATCCGTTCTGTTGTTGCCCAGGAGATTATGAAAGAATCCATAAAAAGACGTGCTGAAAGAAAAGCTGAAAGAGAAAGACAAAAACAACTTAAATCTGAAGCATGGAAGAAACGCAAAGCAGAAAATATTTTATTTATTGGCAGGGGCTATTCCAGCCTTTTAGGAAAAAAGGAAACAGATATACAAAAACTTAACCAAAACCAGATGCCTGTTATTGAAACAGACAAGGAACTTGCTGCTTTCCTGCATATAGATTACAAAATCCTGCGTTATCTGGTGTATCACAGGGATGTAATCACATTTGACAATTATTACCGCTTCGATATTCCTAAAAAAAATGGCGGGACACGCCATATAGCTGCGCCTAAAACACATCTTAAATCAGCACAAAGGCAGATATTAGACCAGATACTGCAAAAGGCAGGGATTTGTGAAGCAGCACATGGGTTTATTAAGTCAAAGTCTGTAATTACAGGTGCAAAAGTACATAAAGCAGGCCCTGGACTGTTAATAAATATTGATTTGGAAAACTTCTTCCCTACAATTACATTTGAACGTGTAAGGGGCTTATTCCAGTCATTTGGTTATTCTGGCTATATAGCATCACTGCTTGCTATGATTTGCACTTATTGTGAAAGAATTCCGCTTGAAATAAAAGGGGAAACAAAATATATTAAAACATCAGACAGAATACTGCCACAGGGTTCTCCAGCAAGCCCTATGATTACAAATATTATATGCAGGCAGATGGATAAGCGTATTAATGGCTTATGCCAGAAAACAGGCCTTACATATACAAGATATGCTGATGATATGAGTTTTAGCTATAACGGTGAAACAGACAGTTTCTCTATAGGCGGCTTTTTAAACAGTATCAATAAGATTATTGAAGAGGAAGGTTTCCATATCAATAAAGAAAAGACCCATGTATTAAGAAAGAATAACAGGCAGTATATTACTGGCATAGTAATTAACAATGAAGAAATAGGTGTTCCTAAGAAATGGGTTAAAATATTAAAAGCTTCTATACACAATGCACAGAAATTAAAAAATTCGGGCAGTCCCATACCTTCTGGTACACAGCTTGAAATTTCTGGAAAAATTGCATGGCTTAGAAGTGTAAATGAAAAAAGATACCACAAGATAATACAACAGGGTATGGAATTAACCAAATAATATCTGCCAGCCCAAACCTGCCACTTAAAAAGCATGGCACTTTAAAGAGCCTGCTTAGTGAAGCTAAAAATTGCCACTGTATGCATTATACAGTGGCAATTAGTTTATTACCATAAACGGTATATCCGTAAATAGTAACAGGATTAGTCTTCTGCTTCAGGCTTGCTGTCTGAAAATTCAATAAAATCATCATCAAAGCTGTCTGAATAATCATCAGGGTCAAAATCTTCGAGATAATCAGGTGTGAAGTATTTGTATACAGCATATGCAATGCCTGCAATAGCAGCAACAGCACCAATAACTGCCAGTACAATAACTATTGTATTCTTGTTCTTTTCTTCAAGCTCTTTCTTGTGTAAAAGCTCATTAAGTTTGGCAGCATTTAATAGTTCTTCAATTTTTGAGTTTACGTGCATAATGTTATTCCACCTTTCTTTAATAAATTTACTCTTAAAAAGTATACCATATAATAGATATAATATCTATATCTTTTTTAATTTTGCAAAAGAAGCTATCATTTTGCGGGTATAACCGTTATCAAAGTCTACACAGACTTCAAAATCCCCTGCTTTCCCATTAATGGTCTTTACTGTACCTTCACCAAATTTGGAGTGCATTACCCTGTCTCCTTCGTTATACCCTGGGCTGCCAGATGTGGCAGTGCTGCTTGTGCCACCGCCTGGTGTTTTCCCTGCTGGTTTCTGGTATAATGAAATCCCTTTGGTTATAAGCGGGTTATCTGCAAAAAGCTGGCCTGTATTTCCTGCTTTTTGCTGGCTCTGCTTCTTAACGCTTTTTTCTGCCTGCGGTGTCCATAAAGTACTTCCAGATTGTATACCGCTTCTGCTGCTAGTATTGCTAGTATTATTGCCACTAATAAAATCTGCCGCAGAATATGAACCCTGTATTCTTTCTGGTCTCTTATATGTGTTGCTGTTATTGTATATGCTGTTGTTATTTCCGCCTTGTATTTTATAATATGAAAACTCTGACGGACTTGTGCTCTGTTTTACCAGATAGCGTGGAATTTCGTTTAAAAAGCGTGATGGAGGGTTATACTGCTGCTCCCCATTGCGGAAACGGCTTACAGCACAGCTTAATGAAAGTTTTTCTTTTGCCCTTGTTATGCCTACATAACAGAGCCTGCGCTCCTCTTCCATTTCTTCAGGCTCATCACTTATAAGTGCCCCATAGCCTGGGAATATCCCATCTTCCATGCCAACAATGTATACATATGGAAATTCAAGCCCTTTTGCACTATGAAGTGTCATAAGCAGTACAAGGTCGTTGCTTTCATTTACATTGTCAATATCTGCAACGAGCGCTACTTCTTCAAGAAAACCGCTTAATGTTGGTTTATCTGTGCAGCTTTCTTCATATGCAGCAATTTTATTTAAAAGTTCTTCAATATTTTCAATACGCCCTAGGGACTCTTCTGTGTCTTCTTCTTCAAGCAGCCTTATATATCCTGTTTCTTCAATTATTTCATTCAGAAGCCCTGTAAGTGTACTGTCCTCTTCTGCAAGATGGCGTTTAAATGACTCTATAAGGCTTACAAATGACTGTAATTTTGCTGCACCCCTGTTTATTCCGTCTATATATTCATATCTCTTTAATGCTTCGTAAAAGCTTATTCCCTGGTTTACCCCATACATTGTAATACGGTCAATTGTTGTAAGCCCTATTCCCCTTTTTGGCACATTTATTATACGCTTTACAGAAATATCGTCCATGCCGTTTTCAATGGTACGCAGGTATGCAAGCAGGTCTTTTATCTCTTTGCGCTGGTAGAAATTGACTGCACCGATAATTTTATAAGGTATATTGCCTGTTACAAGCTTTTCTTCAAAAATACGCGACTGTGCATTTGTCCTGTATAGAATTGCAAAATCCTTATATGAAGCCTGTCCAGATGAAACAGCGTAACTTATTGCATCTGCCACTTCTGACGCTTCTTCGTATTCATTTGTAAAACGGTTAAAGTAAATTAAATCCCCTTCTTCCTTTTGCGTCCAAAGGGCTTTGTCTTTCCTTATTGAATTATTCTGTATAACAGCATTAGCAGCATTAAGGATGTTCTGGGTAGAACGGTAGTTTTCTTCCAGCTTTATTACACGTGTCCCTGGATATGATTGTTCAAAATTAAGTATATTATGTATATTAGCACCACGGAATTTATAAATTGACTGGTCATCATCACCTACAACACACAGGTTATGTTCAACAGAACCGTCATCACCTGCCGTGTTTGCAAGTATATTGATTAACCGGAACTGTGCAGTATTAGTGTCCTGGTACTCATCAACCATTATATACTTAAAGCGGTTCTGGTAGCGGCAGAGCACATCCGGGCTTTCTTTAAAAAGCTGTATTGTCTTAGTAATAAGGTCATCAAAATCAAGTGCATTAGCGTCTTTCAGCCTTTTATCATACTCGCGGTATGCACGTGCATATATTTCCTTGTTAAAATCACCCATTGCCTTAAGTTCATACTGTTCTGGCGTTACCAGTTCATCCTTTGCAGAAGAAATTACACTTAAAAATGCCCGTTCCTTATACTTCTTAGGGTCAAGGTTTAAAAACTTGATTATTTCACGCATAAGGGTTTTCTGGTCATCGCTGTCATAAATTGTAAAGCTTCTTGTATACCCTATATCTTCAATATGCCTGCGCAGTATACGCACACATAATGAATGGAATGTGCTTACCCATATATCCTGCGGGTCTTTGCCAGATACTATTGCATTAACACGCTCACGCATTTCCCCTGCTGCTTTATTGGTAAATGTAACAGCAAGAATGTTCCAGGGGTTGACACGGTATTCATTTATAAGGTAGGCAATACGGTGTGTAAGCACCCTGGTTTTGCCTGAGCCTGCACCTGCAAGTATTAACAGTGGCCCTTTAAAATGTTTTACTGCTTCTTCCTGTTCAGGATTTAATCCTTCTAAAATGTCCATTGGTATCTCCTAATTTATAATAATCCCCAGAATGTCTGGTTTATTTATAGTATACCAAAAAAACAGAAAAAAACAAACCATATTATTTTTTGAGTTTCCCCATTTTTTAGTTTAAGTGTCATCAAACCCCATTAACCATACACTGTAACAAGTGCAATGTCTTTTTCTGGTAATGCGCATGGTTTTACTGGTATATAGCTTATTTTACACTGTATTTTTTTGCCACGTCCATTATGTTACAGGTTTTATTTTTATAAATAATGTCCCTGTTTTTCTTTACACGTATTATAAATTTTTCGTCCCTGTCAAGGAAATACCTGTAATAATCTTTTGCATCAAACCCCCTGTCAAGTGTCCTTACGCATGTTTTCCTGAAATTTGCAGATAAAAATTCCAGGCATTTTAAATTTTCATCTGTTTCACTTAAAAACCCTTTTTCTGACACAGAAAAAACTTTTTCATAAACAGGCAGGGGCATTTTATTTCCCTTTGATAAAACAGCAGCTTCAATGGTAAGATACCCTTTTTTTATTTCACCAGTGCTTCCATCCCTCACATCAGAAAGAGCCTCCATTTTTTTGCTGTATGGCTTTGTAATATCAGAATTGTCAATTAC
>CAJTRU010000062.1 GCA_910579085.1 uncultured Lachnospiraceae bacterium
CCAGCCCATGAAAAAAGAGGGACTCACAAACAAGTCCCCCTTTTTCTTTCTGATTTTTTTTATAATAATATTATCCTTCAATTTCCTGTATAAAGGAGACTGGAGAAGTTTAATCCTGCTTATTGTTAATGCAGCAGAATTACAACTTGCACAATCTTTACAACTTTTAGCACTGGTACAAACAGCTTTTTTTCTATACATTGTCACTTTGGGACATATAGGAAAAAAGTCATGGGCAGTAAATATAAGTTTTATGCCTAAATTTTTAGCACATAAAATAAAAGCCATATGCAGTCCCATCAATGTATGTAAATGAATAATATCTGGAGATAATTTCTTTAACAAAGGCTCATATACTGTTTCATCTACATCTGTTGTAAACAAATCTATATCAGAAATACCTTCGTCATAGGAAATTGGAAGTGGATTTACTATCTCAAAACTCCGGATAAAATCTACATACCCTCTATCTTTTATAGCAGTTCCCCCCCCCCTTAAATTCATTCTGCCTGGCCATAATAATGCAACCTTATGACCCTCATTTTTTTGCTGTTTCATCAAATCCATACAAAATTTTGTTAAACCACCGCTTCTGTATGGAGGAAATCCTAACGAATAATGTAATATATTCATCAAACATACCTCTTTCTATTAATTTATAAAAATTTAGATATTAATACCTGTTTGTAAATACTTTTGCATATTTATTAGAAATATATTTCCAGCTATAATTAGTTTTTATTCTCTTTTTAGCTTTTTTATCTAAGATTTCTATTTCTTTTTCATTCATCTGGTCTGCCATCTTTATAAGATTTGCAAGACTACAAGGTTTTTTATTCCAATAAAGAGCAGCATCTTTTGCTACTTCTTTATTAAAACCAACATCTAACAAAATATTTAATTTTGTACTTCCAAGTGCTTCAAGCAAACGAGGATTTGTTCCACCAACTTCATGACCATGAAAATATCCATAAGCATTTTCCCTGATTTTTTTTAATAATTCCTGGTCATAAACTGTACCAGCAAATTTAATTCTTTTGTCATTCTTAAAATTCAAAATACTTTCCAATTTTCTAAAAAATTTATCATCAGTTGTTGTAATAATAACAAAATCTTTTTTAGTATTGCTTTTCATAAATTCTCTTATCATTATTTCATAATTATTTTCTGGAACAAACCTTCCAACAGCAAGATAATATTCTCCTGTTTTTATTTCTTTATTGTCAAGCCAGCCAATAAACTTTCTGTCAAAATCATCTAATATACTTTTCCTTGTTTCAGCACCATATGCAATAAAAGTGGTTCTCGGATTTCTGTGATGAATTCCTGAACCGTCATAACATTTATGAATATATTTTTCAATATTTACTGAATCACATATAACTAAATCTGAATATTTTACCATTATTTGTTCTGATTTCTTCCAGTATTTTCTGACAAGGACAGACCATTTTGCTCTCATCCATTCGTGCCCATCAGGGTTAAGAAATATACTACCTCCAAATTTATGGACTTTTTTATAATATCTTTTTATAAACGGTCCTATACGGCACGCCATAATATATACTATAGGACTTTTTATTTTCTCTTTCTTTATAATCCTGCATGTTTCATTTAAAGCAGCTAAATCATAATAAACAGCTTGTGCAGAACCTAATTTTTCAGGAACAGTTATTTTAAAACAATGGGCATTATGATAAATAAACCCTGTTGCAGATATTTTTTTTGCGCCAACCAGCATTTTTTCATCAACGCATCCACTTCCGTTAGCTTTACACGCAACATGATATTTAATTTGATTATTGTACTGATGATATTCAGTAAGTTTATCAACAAATGTTTCATATCCGCCATAAGCACCTAATGATTTAGCGCCTATTAGAAAAACGTGCTGTACATTACTCATAATAAATTTTCCTTTTATATATTATTACAGTTGATTTTCCAATGTTCCGTTAATAAAAACTATTTATCCAATGCCTTTTAAAAAACCATCATTTCTTACCATCCATTGTCCATATCTGTCACATACCGCAGGTACACCTGCACCCATTATATAAGCCAAACTATATACATCCCCACCTGCCTGTAGGCACAAAACTGCGAATGTATCCCTGAGTGTTTTAAATGTCAGTCCTTTTATTCCCGCTTTTTCACCAGATGCTTTTAAGCGGTATTGCAATGTTCTGCCATCTGGCATGGATACACTTTTCTTCCTGCCAGCTTTTTTATCTAATTCTGCTACATAATTTCTTTCTAATGGATTTTTAGCATATGCTTCTGCCCTTAACATGCTGCACAGCTTTTCTGGAATTACAAATTTCCTGCACATATTTTCTGGAAGTTCACATTCTGCAAGTACCGTAGCAAAAGCCTTATTACCTTTGCTACTTCCGTCACTGCCGTCAGCCACATTATGCTGTATACGTACCAGATTTCTGTGTACATTGATTTCTCCTGTTTCCAGGTTAATATCTTCCCATTTAAGACCACAAAGTTCTGATAGTGTAACCCCTGTATACAGAGGGATTGAAAACTGTAAACATAAATCTTTTCCTTGTTTTTCTGCTATATATAAAAGCTGCTGTATTTCCAGTTCTGAAAGTGGTACTGCTTCTTTTTTCTTTATAGTTATAAACTCTGCCTTGCCAAACGGAATTTCATGTATAAGCTTTTTCTCTGCACCATAATGGAACATGGAACGTACCATGCTTTCTAAAAGATAAACCGTATACTGTGATAATGTTTCCCCTTTTCCATTGCCTTTGCAAAAACTTCCAAGTAATGAAGAAAGTATATTTGCATTAAATGTATCTGCCTGCATATTCCCTATATATGGAAGTATATATTTACTAGAATAACTCTGGTAAATAGCATAGGATGATGGTCTCATTATATTTTTAATATCCAGAAACCATAATTCTGCAAGCTCTCTTATAAGAATTTGCTGTTTACAGCATAAAACACCAGAAGAAACACCCTCCTGGCATACTCTGTTTTGGTACTTGTTTTCTTCCATATTTTTGTAAATGTTCTGGGTTGTTTCACACATAAACTCTTCCTTCTTTCTCCTAGAAAATACTTTCCAGGACATTAAACACCTCAGAAAATGGCATATAAAAAAACAAACTTACACATTTCTATTTTGTTTTTGTAATAAAAAAGATAATGCCAAAAAGTGTACTTTTTGACACTGTTTCTATGCTTTCTAATTCTATCACAAAATATTAATATGTCAATGGTTTTTTATGTAAATCCCTAAAAAACAGTATTTATACGTAATCAAATATTTTAAGTTATACAAAATAAGTAATATATATTTTTAAAAGTTACCTATGTCAAAAAGTACACTATTTGAAACAGTTCTAAAATCCCACCAACACACTATGTAATAGTTTATAATTTGCATACTGCACCAGTGGGAAAACTTTGTTTACTTACTTATTATATTCTCCGATTACACGCCCTTGTACTTACGAACTTTTCTATAAAACGTTGACCTGCTTGTATTACATTTTCTTACTGCTTCTGCTGTTGTAATCTTCTTCCGTTCCCATTCCATTATAATTTTAGGAAATTCATCTGGCAGTACTACTTCTGGCCTGCCAAACCTGACACCTCTTTCTTTAGCTGCGATAATCCCCTGCCGCTGACGTTTTTTTATATTACCATGTTCTGATTCAGCAACAAATGATAAAATCTGTAATACAAGGTCTGCAATAAATGTCCCCATAAGGTCTTTGCCATTTCTTGTATCTAAAAGCGGCATGTCAATTACACATATATCAATTCCTATTTCCTTTGTAAGCCTGCGCCATTGTTCCTGTATTTCTTCATAATTACGTCCAAGGCGGTCTATGCTTAATATGTAAAGCAAATCCCCTTTCTTTATGTTTTTTAAAAGATTGCTGTACTGCGGACGGTTAAAATCTTTGCCAGACTGTTTGTCAGTATAAATATTAATCTTTGGCACATTCTTTTCATACATTGCAATTAACTGCCTGTCCTCATTCTGGTCTGTGGCTGATACCCGCACATATCCATAAGTTTCTTTCATTGTAATTTCCTCCATTAATAAAAATATTAAAGGCTCCCTGGGCTTACCAGGAACAATGTGCACTAGCATATTTGTAATTTACATTTTCAAAATGTAGTACACTTCGTTTTGCCATATGGTTAATATTTTATATTTATAGAATAAGAACTAAAGGTAATTTTCTTTACTTGTTATAATGACAGGCAGCTATGCCACAGAATTTAAAAATGCGCAAAAACCAGACAGGACTTTATTAAGCCCTGCCTGGTAAAAATTATATTTCTATTTTTTCATAAAACTATACACTCCAGTAATTTATATGATTTTTTATTTACTCCCCACCAATGTCTGGCGCTTCTGTACCTGTAACATTACTCCCTTCTTCTGGCGCTGGTGTTTCAGCCACTGGCGGTGTAGAAACTGGCGCTACAGGAAACTCTTCACTCCCCACACCTGGATTTTGCTGGCCTTCCTTATATATACGCACTTTAAGCTTACTTGTTTCAATTACTGCACATGATTCATCCAAATCTTTAATAATTACAGGAAGTGTATAAACACCTTCCACAAGACCGTTACAATTTACATATGCATTAATATTAGTACTGTTTATGCTGTTAAGGACTGAAGCCCTTCCAGACACAAGCAGGGTTGCCCTGTCTGTCTCATCTGTAATTTCAGCCTTCAACCCATTTGCAAGTGATGAAAAACCTATAGAACTTGTATTTATATCAATGTTCTTTTTAATAACCTGCTCAAGTGTTATCCTTATTGATACATTTTCAAAACCAGATACAGGTGTTATCCCTTCTGGAAGATAGTCTGATATATAAATATCCTGTTCGAGTTTTGATGATGCCGTTGTCATCCCTGATATATCTATAGGTATAATTACAGAAGATATACGTGAAAGCCTTTTTGATGTACCTGCTATTTCAACTGTCTCTGGAAGGCAGTCTGTAGACACATATTCATAGCCACTGGCAGGTTTTCCTATGATTTTAACTTTAACAGGAACTGCTTTGTCCTCAAGTATCTGCGCAAAAACCCGTACAATGCTGTTGCTAAAAGAAAGTGTTGCAGATTCAACCTTATTGCCATCTTCATCATATGCAACAGGTACAAGCTTTTTGGTAAAATCTTCTGTAGCACCGTTTACATTAAGGAAAACCCTGACAGATGCAATCTGGCTTACAGCAGATTCACCCCCTGCTACCTCAACCATGTTAGGCTTGGCTGTACATTCGCCAAGAGTATACCCTTCTGCTGGCTCCCCGCTTGCAATAACATTTACTTTGACCTGTTTGCTTTCCCTGTTTTCAAGTGATACCCTGAGTACTTGTGTACACTCAAGGAATACATCTGAAGATAGTATTTTACGAAGTGAAGGCTGTATTGCAACAGCATTTACTGCTGAAAGGTCTGCCAGGTCTGCTGTCGCCCTTATATCAGAAGCGCCAAGACGGTCTACAACACTCTTTTTGCCTTTAACCTTAACAACTGCTGTACTGCCTTCAATTATTTCATAAACTTTATTAACAGAATTCAGTGCACTTTCATTAATTGTTTCAACTTCAACATTAAAAGACCTTGTTTTATACGGGTCATCTATATTTATAATAACAGCCCATACAATTACAGCAATAATAACTGAAACTAATTTAATGCCAGCATTATTTACAAAAAACTTTTGTGCTGTATTGTCTGCCTGGTTTTTTGCTTCCCTGGAAGATGTGTTGTCATTCTCCTTTTTCACCTGAACCCCTCGCTTTCAAATTAAAGCTGAAACGCTTCTTTTTGTCATCCGCAGGATTGCCCTGCAATTCTGTCATTTTCTTTTTCAGAAGTTCCCCGTCAATGTTCCTTAAAAGTTTTCCGCCAGTTGCAACAGATATTTTTCCAGTTTCCTCTGAAACTATAATTGTAAGGCTGTCACTTACTTCACTTATGCCAACACCTGCCCTGTGCCTTGTTCCAAGTTCCTTTGACAGACCCAGGTTGTCTGAAAGCGGAAGGTAACATGTTGCTGAAACAATCCTGTTGCCCCTTATAATCACTGCTCCGTCATGTAAAGGCGTATTATGTTCAAATATATTAATAAGAAGCTGGCTGCTTATAGCAGAGTCAATATTTATACCTGTCCTTTCGTATTCAGCAAGTGTTATATCCTTTTCAATAATAATAAGTGCACCTGTTTTAACTTTGGCAAGTTCAACAGCAGCTTTCACTATTTCATTGACAGTCCTGTCAGTAAAGCGCTTATTTTTATCTTTCTGGTCATCAAACGGTATTATTGATTTTACAATATTTTTTCTTCCGAGTTCTTCAAGTGCCCTTCTTAATTCTGGCTGGAACACTATCATAACAGCAGTAATACCTATTGCTATTGTCTTATCAAATATCCAGAGTATAACACTCATATCTAGCAGGTATGCAAAAAGGTAACATAAAAACAGCACAAGTATTCCTTTTACAAGGCTCCATGCCCTTGTATTTTTTACCCAGAGAATTATACTGTATATTGCAAATGCAATTATTACTATTTCAAGCAAATCAACTATTGTCATCTTTGGTATAGATAAAAAATAGATGTATTCTTTTAAATCGTCAAAAAATGTACCCATTGCTCCTCCTGCTGCCTAATCCTTTTTTTTCATTTTTTCTATTTCTTCAAGGTCTTCCTTATCCAGTGATACTGTAAAGTCAAAATCGTGCCTGGCTGTTGTGTCCATATCCTGTTTTAAACCGCCATCTCCCTCAAGCGGAATATTTTCTTCCTCTTCTTCAGCTATTGTTTCTATAACATTTCCATCCCTGCCATTATGGGAATTAAAACGCTGTACCTTTTTTCTTGCAGCAGTAATATTCATTTTGGGCACTGCCCGCACATAATAATAATATTCATCATCTTCAAACTGGAGGTTCTCTGCACCTGAATAATTAAGTGGAAGCCTGAAGAACTGTATAATCCATGCAAGCAGGCATGACAGGGCAATACCACTTAAAAACTTCATTACATTAACATTTATATCCATAAGGTAATTAACACCCAGGAACAGTATTAAATTAATAAAAGAACCTGCTAATATTGCTATTTCAAATGAATAGTCTGCTTTCATGTTCCTTATAAAATAAACTGCCATTATTACAACAGCAAATATACATATTGACACATACATCTGCGTATCCGCCAGAAGCTGTTGTATAACAAGCTTATACATATTAATTGAATTATCTGTAGATGTATTTATCACATAAACAGTATCTGATATAAGGTAGTATACTATTGTGCCAAAACTTACAGGCATAATTGATACAGGCGCTGATACAAGCCCCATAACAAGCGGAGCTACATACGGTATATCCAGAGCATAAAGCACAGGCATTGACAATATAACAAAACCATGTTTAGGCAGGAATCTTATATACATAAAATATAACGCTGCAAATATCAATGCAGTAGTAACTGCTAAATAACTTGATACATATGCAATTTGTAATACAACAAAAACTGACACCAGGAACAAAAGCATCTGTACAGGAAATACCATTGAGATACAGCCAGCCAGCACTTCAACCCATGTCCTGTTTAAAAGCGGGCTGTAACCTATAACCCTGTCTGCTGCATAAAAGGCAATATACCCCGCAGCAAACCGGAATAACATGTTTAAAACCAGTGAATATTTCTGGTAAAACTTCTGCAAGTGTTCTCTAAACACCAGTAACTGTATCATCTGCCGTCTCCTTCCCGCTGTCTGTATAGTACTGTTCAAGACGCTTTAGTTCTGTATAATACTTCTTAATCTCCTCACGGCTGCTTTTATATTTACTAGTAAAATAAATATTAGAAACAAGCGTACATATAATTATAATAGAAATATATGGCATAAAAATTTCAATAAACAATTTAGCATAATTTATTGTAACAAAATTCAGGAATATATAATCCATGTTATATAAAGCTATTAATGCCAGCACAAATATATAAGCAACAGAAATATTAAGCACAATTGATAATGTATGCAGGCGGACATAATCTGTTTTATAATACCCGCCTTCATTTATAACCTTTCCTCCAAGTTCACTCTCATATTGTGCAATTTTAATCATAATACGCGTTTTTTCTTCATTAACCACAGGCTTGAAACCTCCTTAGCTGGTAATAAACATATTTTCTGCCTGTTTTTACCAGTTTTCAAATAATGGTGTAGAAAAATATCTTTCAGCAGTATCTGGCAGTATAGTTGCAACTGTCTTTCCTGCCCCAAGCTGTTTTGCAAGACGTATAGCAGCCGCAACGTTAGTTCCGCTGGAAATCCCGCACATAATGCCTTCTTTGGAAGCAAGGTCTTTCGCTGTCTTTATTGCCTCATCATCTGTGATTATACAGATATCACTATAAATCTCCTGGTCTAATATTCCAGGTATTACACCATCACCTATTCCCATTTGTATATGTGTGCCTATAGAACCTCCAGAAAGGATTGCGGCATGTTCAGGTTCTGCCGCCCATATAACTATTCCAGGGTTAGCTTCCTTTAATACACTTCCAATCCCTGTAATTGTACCTCCTGTCCCAATACCAGAGCAAAAACCATCAATAGCCTTTCCTGCCTGCTTTAACAATTCTACACCTGTCTGGCTCTTATGCGCCTGTGGGTTAGCAGGGTTTTCAAACTGCTGCGGGACAAATACATCCGGGTCGTCCTCTGCCATCTTCAATGCGGTATTTAAACATTCCTCTATACATTTTCCAATATTTCCATCATCATGGATTAATATAACCTCTGCCCCATAATGTGTAATAAGTTTCCTTCTCTCTTCACTTACCGAATCTGGCATTATAATACGTACCTTATATCCCTTTACAGCACCTGTCAGCGCAAGTCCTATGCCCTGGTTACCACTCGTTGGCTCAACAATAACTGTATCTTTATGTATTATGCCCTTTTTTTCTGCTTCACATATCATATTATAAGCAGTTCTTGTCTTAATAGAACCTCCTACATTAAGCCCCTCAAACTTTACAAGGATTTCTGCTGCGTTTTCTGGCACTATATGGTTTAACCTTATAACAGGCGTATTCCCCATAGCATCTAAAATATTATCAAAAACCATTTTGTCCTCCATTCCTGCTAGTAACATTTATAAGTTTATCATATGTCACACTAAGATAAATTATAAATGCAATATGCGCTTTTAGCATACCACATTTGGCATAAAAAAGGCAACACCCATGAAATTTTAATAATAATTTCCTGTTAACTGGAAACCATACCTTGACTATATGTTTTACAAGATGTATTATATTTACAAAAATCACTAAAAGATAAGGAGTGGTACTATGTCCCATATTAACAAACAGCCTTTATTTATTGTTACAGGCGCTTCATGTGTTGGAAAGTCTGCTGCATGTAATATCCTCTTCCAGAATGAGAAAGATTATATTGTTATGGAAAGTGACCTGCTTTGGAATGATATTTACAATACCCCTGATGACAATTATTATGAATACCGCCGCCTGTGGATGCGTATTGCAGCAAATATTTCCCAGTCTGGGAAACCTGTTGTATTATGCGGATGTGCTATCCCTGAACAGTTTGAGCTGCATCCAGAAAGGGATTGTTTTACAGAAATACATTATATTGCAGTTGTATGCAATGACAGCCAGATGGAACACCGCATGCGTGATGGAAGACATGTTACAGATGAGAACTGGATTAAAAGTTCAAAAGATTTTAACAAATGGTTTATAAATAATGCTGGAAATACCATCCCGCCTATTACCCTGGTTGATAATTCAGACATCACACCTGAAGAAACAGCAGAAGCTATTGACTGCTGGATTAAGGAAAAAATGCAGGCATAGGCTTTAAACCTGCATTTTTTAATGTGTTTTATATTATATAAGCCCTAATGCTTTTTTTGCAAGCATATCCGCCATATCATTATATTTATCATTTGAATGTCCTTTTACTTTGACAAACCTGATATTTACTTTATCTTTCAGGCTTTTATAATATTCTTTATAAGCTTTTGTGCCTTCTTTATTGGTTTTCCATTCGCCCAGGCACCATTTTGCAATGCCTTCATAATCGTGGTATATCACAATTTCCCCAAGTCCTTCTTCCAGTGCATAACGCATAGCTGCTTCAGCACCTTTTATTTCACCTGCAACATTATGCATTCCTGCAAGCAACGGGTCATTGTCTTTTCCCGAAAAACAGGTTTCTGTGCCATCACGCAGTATAACAACGCCATATGAATATTCACCATTATAAAAACTGCCATCCACATAGGCTTTTACTACACCAGCGCTGCTGTCCTGGCTGGCTGACATGCCCCCGGAAAGGAATTCCAGCGCCTCTTTTTCAGTTTTAAAACTTTTATAACTTGCTCCTTTAAAACCATCAACTTGTGCCTTACACTCATCCCATGTCCTGTATATGCCATTTTTCCTGCCATTGCGCACAACATAATACTTTCCTGCCATAATTCCTCCTTATGCTACAGGCACTGTTCTTCAAGTGTCTTAAATAGCATTTCTACATCAACAGGTTTTGACAGAAAACCTGTCATGCCTGCTTCAAATAATTTCTCCCTGTCTTCATGGAACACGTTGGCAGTCATTGCTATAACAGGTACTTTCTTTGCGTCTTCCCTGTCTAGTTCCCTTATTGCCTTTGTTGCCTCAATTCCATCCATAAATGGCATACATATATCCATAAGGACTGCATCAAAATGTCCTGTATCTGACGAACTGAAAATATCAACGCCTTCCCTGCCATTCCCTGCGCATACTGTATTTATACTGGAATTTTCCAATATAAGTTTTATAAGGTCTGTATTTACAGGATGGTCTTCACATAAAAGCACGGTCATCCCTGCAAGCTGCTTCCTGTTGCTTTTTTGCACTCCTTTTGTTTTATCTGGCACACCGCCTGATTTCTGGACAGGCAGATATATTGTGAACTGTGTACCTGCATTTTCCTCAGTTTCAAGCTCAATAAAACCATCCATCATATCAACAAGGTTTTTAACAATTGAAAGCCCAAGACCTGTACCTTCCATTCTTGTTACTGCCCTTGTTTCATCCTGGGAATATGGGTCAAACGCCTTTTTTGCAAACCCTTTGCTCATGCCAGAACCATTGTCACGTACTGTGATTTTACAGTTACAGCCTTTTATAGTTTTGTGTAGAAATTCAGCAATAAACTGGACTGTACCACCTTTCTGGGTAAACTTTATTGCATTAGAAAGCAGGTTTAAAAATATCTGCTTAAACCTTAGGCTGTCTACATATACCATACCGTTATAACCACATTTTGATGTATCTGCAACAAGCTTTATTCCTTTTTTATCTGCTTCTGCCTGTACTGAATTAATAACACTTTCCAGTATGCCATTCCACTCAGCATAATCAGGTATAAGCGTCATTTTATGGCTTTCTATTTTACTTAAATCAAGCGTGGAATTTATAAGCTGTACTAAAAATTCACCTGATATTTTAATTTTTTCGAGATACTCGTCCTTTTCTTCCACACTATTGCTTTCTATTGCAAGATTAGTAAAACCTATAACACCATTAAGCGGTGTCCTCATATCATGGCTCATATTTGATAAGAAAACGGTTTTGGCTTCATTTGCCCTTTTTGCATCTTCAAGGGCATCTGAAAGCATTTTTTCTTTTTTCTGTTCTGCATGGACTGTATCAGTAACATCCTTTTTTGCAATAATCACAAGGTTATGTGTCCTGTCAAGCCATCTTATGCTTATTTTATACCGCCTGTCTGCACCATTTACAGTACGGCTGTAATAAAAAACATATTCCGATGAAGCAGACAGCTTTTCTTTTATAACTTTAGAGTCCAGGTTTTCTAAGAACTCATCCCTGCGGTCTTCTGAAACACCTGGTATATTATAAAAAATCCTGCGCATTGTAGTGCTGAATTCCCCGTTGCGCCCATACCTGCCTGTATTAAGGTACATGTCGGGTTCTGATGTAATACAGCAGAAATACCTGTTCTTTTCAATATCTACACAAAGTATTGATATAAACTCTGTTGAGGCAATGTTCTGGAAAGCAGTCCCTGTAAGTATTTCTGTTGTTACATCCTCCTCTATTGCAAAAACTATTATATCATTTGTATACGGGTTCTCTTTCATTGTTACATTAAACCGTGCAAAAAGTGTGCCTGTTTTATCATCAAGGCTGAATGGCATCTGCGTAGTAAGCGTTCTTTTGCCAGAATTAAATAATGATAACATTTTCTTCCTGTCAAAAATATTGAAAAATGTATCCCTGGCTTTTTCATTTCTTAGGAAATACTCTGTTTTCTTACTGCACTCATCAAGTGACATTCCAACTTTTATAAGTCCTGATAATGTTTCACCCTTCATGCACTCAACACAGTTTTTATTTAAGTTATAACGTATTATGCATGTATATCCGTCATAAAACGTACTAAGCCGCATAATCTCTTCGTTGTAAAGCTTGCTTAAATTCATAGCAGTTTCATTGCCCTGCCTCCTGCTCTCTGCAAGCTCTTCTTCTATTTCCTTCTGCCTGCTTATATCAACAAATGTACAAAAAACATAGACTAGCCCGTCTTCTTGTTTTAATGGCATACAGCTTCCATAAAACCATACATACCTGCCTGTAGCAGCGTCTATCCTGCGGAAATTACATTCAGAACTCTCACCTTTATCAAATGCAGTGTTTAGTACCTGCTTTGCCATTTCTAAATCTTCTGGATGTATTCCATTAAATACATTTTCCTTTTTTAAATCTTCAAGCCCTTTGCCTTCACCACAAGCCAGTTTTACAACAGACGGGGTTGCCGTCACTAGCACAACCCCGTCTGTTGTTTTCTGGCAGACTGCACTTCCACATACAGTATCATTACCAGATTCATATAACATATTTTTATTCCCTGTGCATTGAGAAAGAAGCCATATCATAGTTTTTAAGGTTCTCTGTTATGCTTCTTGTATCTGCTGTTTCTATCATGTCGTCCCTGCTCTTTTTAAACTTAGGATATACACCATATGAGCTAGGGCCGCCTACACATCCGTTTTCACAAGCCATTCCTTCAATAAAGTCTTCCTTAAGCCTGTTTACTTTAAGCTGTAACAATGCTTTCTTACATTCTGTAGTGCCGCTTACCTGGCATACTGAAAGTGCAGAACCGTCACGCCCTGTTTCATTAAGGTATTCTATTACTGAAGCTGTTACGCCGCCTGCATTGCCGTATCTCTTGCCAAACTTGCTCGCTTCCTGGTATCCGTCCACATCATCAAAGTGTTCAGTATCAACTGCAAGCATTATTGCATGAAGTTCGCTAAATGCAAGTACAGCATCAGCGTTACCTTCTATCTTCTGGTCAACTACCTCTGATTTCTTAGCTATGCAAGGCCCTATAAATACTGTATATGCATCAGGCTCTTTTGCCTTAATCATCCTTGATACAGCACACATAGGCGAAACTGTTGTTGAAATAAGGTCTGCTGACTCTGGAAAATGCTTTCTTATCATATTTACAAATGCAGGACAGCATGATGTTGTCTTTCTTTCACCTTTTTCATGTGCTTCCCACCATTCTTCTGCTTCGCTTGATGTTGTCATATCACCGCCAAGCCCGACCTCTACCATGTCTGTAAAGCCTGTTGCTTTAAGTGCTTTACGCCAGCTTGCCATTGTAATGCCATTTTCAAACTGGCCTTCAATAGCAGGTGCAACAAGTGCATAAACTGGCCTGTCTGATTTAATTGCATTAATTACATCTACAATATATGTTTTAGAACCTATTGCCCCGAAAGGACATTTATGTATACACTGTCCGCACTTAATACATTTCTCATCATCAATAACAGAAATACCATGCTCATCATATGTAATCGCATCTACTGGGCAGCTTGACTTACATGGCCTCTTTAAATGCACAATAACGTGGAACGGACATGCCTTTGCACACATGCCACATTCACGGCAGTGGTTAGGGTCAATCCTTGGGTGCTTCCCATCCATCTTAATTGCATTAAACTTACATGAATTCATACATGACTTGCCAAGGCAGTTCTGGCAGTTATCAGTAATAATATAACTTGCTATAGGACAGTCAGCACATGCAGACGGGATTACCTGTATTACATTGCCATCGTCCTTTTCACCAGGTGCTTTTCCCTCTGCAAGTTTTACACGCTGCCTTATAATTTCACGCTCTTTATAGATACAGCAGCGGAATTCAGGTTCAGGACCTGGTATAATTCTATATGGGATATTGTCCCTTTCTTCCTCAAGCTTTCCTTCAAAAGCAAGCTTCGCAACCATATTTAAAACTTCATGTTTTAAATTAATAATTCCTTCATCAGCAAACATATGCTTTCCTCCTCTTAAATTTTTCATGATTGTGAAAAAATAACCTAGGTTTAGTATATACTATATAGATAGATTTCTCAATACCTGAAAAGATAATTACAGTTATCTTGTGTTTGTGTTTTTGTAAGGATTAACGGACGGTTCTGTGCCAGAGCCAGAATATTACATTACAGGGGTACGCTTCCGCTACGATAAGCCACGCAACGGCACATAAAGCCATATATTTAATATTCCAAAATAAACTGGCGTTTCTTTCGGAATATTAAATATACAGCTTAAATGCCGGCGGGCTTAAAGTACCCCTTTAATGTGATATTACTGGCATCTGGCACTTAGAACCTGTCACCATAAATTTACAACAAAACCACAAAATAACCAGATAACTGTAAATGGGACGTAGAAGATTATTCTGCCAGCCACTTATCACACAACGAGGCAGTTATTGATACACAATCAGTCTTACATCCATCTAAATCATCACACACAACATAATTTACAGTTATAATAATTATCTTGTTATGTTTTTTGTAATTCTGGCAGATACAGCAGGTTTCGTGTTCCATCTAATATTATTCCATGACAAGGGCACTTTAGCACCGCTGGCTTTATGTGCCGCTGCGTGGGCTAACGTAGCGTAATGTCATTTAGTTAATGGTTTAGGTGAAAAATATTTTATAAATTATCAAAGTGTAAGCTGGCTGGCAAATTCCAAATGTGCTTACATGAACAAGCTGTACGGAACCGCTGGTGTTTAAGCCCCGTATTAAATGTTCCGTAGGAACATAGGGGCTTTATGCACCATTGCGTGTGACGTTCAAGCGAAAGCGTGCTTTGTTCATGTAAGACACTTTGGATTTGCCAGCCCATCCAGTAATTATACTATTTTTTAAGCAAATTCCCTTAACTAAATGACATTGTAACGTAGCGGAAGCATGCCCTGTCATGGAATAATATTAGATGGAACACCAGAAACCCTGCGTCCGTACACCAGCATCAAATAACTGTAAATTATAAGCCTATTCCATTACCATCCTGGCTGCCCCGTACATTCCTGCATCATTGCCAAGTTCTGCAAGACGGAACTCCTTGCCTTTTAATGCAAACATTACGTTCTTCTCATATTCACCACGTATTACATCTATTACAACCTGCCCGTTTTTAGATACGCCGCCGCCTATTACAAACGCCTCTGTATCAATTACTGCTGCCACATGTGAAAGCCCAAGCCCAAGGAACTGTGCAAACCTTTCTACTACCTGGCTGGCAAGCTTGTCACCTGCTTTATATGCGTCAAATATTTCTTTACCTGTAATTTTCTCTGTTTCAAATTGCCTTAAATAAGACTCTTCTTCTGTGCTGCTTACAAGTTCCCTCGCATGGCGCATTATGCCTGTTGCAGAAGAATACTGTTCGAGGCATCCTCTTCCGCCACACCCACATATAGCTGTTTCATGCGGGTTTACTTTTAAGTGCCCGATTTCACCAGCAGCGCCATTACATCCTGTAACAATTTTCCCGTTCTGGATAACACCACCGCCAACACCTGTACCAAGTGTAACCATAACTATGCTGTTAAATCCCTTGCCGCCGCCACGCCACTGTTCACCAAGCGCTGCTACATTGGCATCATTACCAGCCTTGACATTTGCAACGCCTGTAAGCCTGCTTAATTCGTTGGCAACAGAGAAAATGCCCCATCCAAGGTTTACGCATTTAAGCACCCTGCCATCCTCTGTTACTGGTCCTGGAACACCTATTCCTATACCTGTTATATCTTCTACAGAAATACTTTCTTCATTATTTTTTTCCTTAATAGAAGCAGCAATATCTGGAAGTATATATGAACCATTATCTTCTTTTCTTGTAGCAATTTCCCACTTAGTGATTATATTGCCTTCATTGTCAAAAAGTCCCATTTTAACAGTAGTACCACCTAAGTCAATTCCATAAATATACTTTCCCATTTAATTATTCCTCCTTTCATTTTACACAGCCACAAAGTTCATTAATATCTTTTACACCATTCTTCTCCATAAATTCCGCTATGCCATCTATTATTTCCATTGTAACAGCAGGATTGTGGAAGTTAGCTGTACCCACAGCTACCATGCGTGCACCTGCCATTATAAATTCAAGCGCATCCTCTGCACAGCTTATGCCGCCCATGCCAAGTACAGGTATTTTTACTGCATGTGCCGCCTGGTATACCATCCTTAATGCAACTGGTTTTATAGCAGGGCCTGACAGGCCGCCTGTCTGGTTAGCAAGTGCAAATGCCCTCTTATTGATATCTATCTTCATGCCTGTAAATGTATTAACCAGTGAAACCGCATCTGCACCGCCTGCTTCGGCAGCCCTTGCCATTTCTGCAATATCTGTGACATTAGGGCTTAATTTCACAATTACAGGCTGCTTCGCATGTTGCTTTATCTTGTCTGCCACCTGCCTTGCAAGTTCCGGGTCCTGTCCAAATGCTATGCCGCCAGCTTTTACGTTAGGACATGAAATATTAATCTCAAGCATGTCAATATCTGTACCAGCAAGCCTTCTGGCAACCTCTATATACTCTTCTACAGTCCTGCCACATACATTTACTATAATTTTAGTATCATACTGTTTTAAAAATGGTATATCCCTTTCAATAAAAAGGTCTATGCCAGGGTTCTGGAGGCCTATTGCATTTAGCATCCCCCCATATGTTTCACATATACGTGGTGTCTGGTTGCCCTGCCAGGGCACACTTGACACGCCTTTTGTAGTTACTGCACCAAGTCTGTTTAAATCCACAAAATCCTTGTATTCTGCCCCTGAGCCGAATGTGCCCGAAGCCACTGTTACAGGGTTTTTCATTTCTACTCCCGCAAAATTAACCGAAAAATTCATTCTCTACCTCTGTATATTAATTTTTAAAATTCAATTTCCATTGCGTCAAATACAGGCCCGTCCTTACAAATCCTTTTATTATTTACATTAGTATGTGCATCTTTTTCCCTGGAATTACATACACATCCCAGACATGCACCTATACCACATGCCATTCTCTCTTCAAGTGAAACCTGTGCCTTTATGCCATTTTCTACTGCATAAGCCTTTATACCACGTAACATTGGCAGCGGGCCGCATGCATATATTATATCTGCCTCAATTCCATAATGGCGGATTGCATCTATTACATTACCCTTAACTCCCTCACTTCCATCTTCTGTTGAAACATATACTTTGGCATATGGAAGGAAATCTTCTTTTAAAAATAAGCTGTTATCCCTGTAGCCAAGGACTGCTGTTACATCACATTTAAGCGCAGCGGCAAGCCCGAGCATTGGCGGTATGCCTATCCCTCCGCCTGCAAGAAGCACTTTTTTCCCTTCTCCTGCATAACTGGTATTAAATCCATTGCCAAGTGGTGCAATTACACTAATGCTTTCACCAGCTTCCATATTTGAAAATTCCTCTGTGCCCTTCCCGGCAATGCGGTATACTACCCTTAACATATTTCCAGCGGCATCAGTTTCACATATACTTATTGGCCTTGGCAAAAGCCTGCTGCCATCATTGCTGTACATGGATATAAACTGTCCTGGGACTGCCTCCCCTGCAATTCCTGCATCTTCAGGGAAGCCCAGCCACATGCTGTAAACGCCTTCTGCAAGTTTTATCTGGCTTTCAATACGTGCTGTACATTTTCTTTTATCAGACATATATTCTCTCCATTTTATAAGTGTTTTTAACTCCCTTTTTATAAAACGCTGTTAATATCTTCTATCATATCAATAACAGCCTGCCTTGAAGCATCTGCATAATTTTCTGCACCAAACTTTGAATATTTCTCCTGTTTATAAGCAGCAATAATACCTCTTGAAGAATTAACTATTGCACCAAGCCCGTCATCATTAAAATATGCTTTTAAGTCTTTTGCAGTACCACCCTGTGCGCCATATCCTGGCACAAGTATATAATTGTGTGGAAGGATTTTCCTAAGTGTTTTTCCCATTTCAGGGTAGGTTGCACCAATTACACAGCCAACATTGCTGTAGCTTCCATCCATGCAGCCTGCACCCCATTCTGCAACTTTTCTTGCAACAAGTTCATATAAAGGCATACCATCAAATGTCTTGTCCTGGAATTCGCCGCTTGAAGGGTTTGAAGTTTTAACAAGCACAAATATCCCTTTGTTTTCTTCATTACAGACATCCAGGAAAGGGTTTATCCCGTCGCTGCCAAGATATGGGTTTACAGTAATAAAGTCTTCATCAAAACCATAGTATGATTTGCTTCCTACATTTACCTTGCCAAGATGGCCTGTTGCATATGCTGCTGATGTAGAACCTATATCCCCGCGCTTAACATCACCGATTACTACAAGCCCTTTTTCCTTGCAGTAAGCAACTGTCTTATGGAATGTCTGGATACCTGGTACACCAAACTGTTCATACATTGCAATCTGTGGCTTTACAGCAGGCACAAGGTCATAAATTGCATCAGTGATGTCTTTATTAAACTGCCATATTGCCTCTGCTGCACCTTCAAGTGTTTCACCATATTCCTCAAATGCTTTCTGCTGTACATGTGCTGGCACATAATCTAACATTGGGTCAAGCCCTGCTACAACAGGTGCGTTTTTCTTAGTAATTTCTTCAATCAGCTTTTTAACCAACTTTATTCCTCCTTATATAAATCATATACAATTTTACCATCAGTAAATGTTTTCTCAATCCTGCCATATACTTTCATGCCATTAAACGGTGTGTTTCTGCCTTTTGACACAAATGTACTGCTGTCAATTTCATATTCTGTATTAATATCAGCAATAACAAGGTCTGCTGCTTTTCCTGGTGCAAGGTTTCCCTTATCAATCCCTATAACCCTGGCAGGGTTTACGCTCATTTTACTGGCAAGCTGGGATAATGTAAGATAACCACCCCTGACAAGGACGGTATACCCAATTGCAAATGATGTTTCAAGCCCTGTAATCCCAAATGGCGCTTTTAGCATTGTCTGGGCTTTCTCCTCTGCCCCATGTGGCGCATGGTCTGTAGAAATTACATCCATAATCCCTTCTTTTAACCCATCTTTCAATGCATTAACATCAGCCCTGCTCCTTAATGGCGGGTTCATTTTAAACCTCCCGTCATCCTCTGTAATTTCATCATCAGACATTGTGAAATGGTGAGGGCAGACTTCAGCAGTAACAGGAAGCCCCTGCTTCTTTGCCATTTCTACCAGCAAGACACTGTCTGCTGTAGAACAATGGCATAAATGCAGCCTGCACCCTGCTTCTTTGGCTAAAAGTATATCCCTTGCTACAATTACGTCCTCAACAGCATTAATTATTCCTGGAAGCCCAAGTTCTTCTGATTTGGCACTATAATTCATAACGCCGCCGTCCAAAAGGCTTGTATCCTCGCAATGTGAAAATACTGGCATGCCTGCCTCTGCTGCTTCATGCAGCGCCTGCCTGAAAAGCCATGAATTCATTACAGACTTGCCATCTTCACTTACTGCTGCTGCCCCTGCTTCCTTCATTCCCGCAATATCTGTAATATCCACACCGTCCTGGCCAAATGTTATTGCACCTACCGGAAGTATATGGACAGGTGCGTCTTTTGCCCTTTCAAGCAAATCCATTACCATTGCAGGTGAATCAATTACAGGGTTTGTGTTTGGCATAGGGCATATAGTAGTAACCCCGCCCTTTGCTGCTGCCTGTGCCCCTGTCATGACTGTTTCTTTGTATTCAAAACCTGGTTCTCTTAAATGTACATGCAAATCAACAAAACCTGGCATTATATACTTGCCAGAAGCGTCAATAACTTCTGCCCCTGCTGCGGAAGCACTGCTTTCACTTATATTTTCTGAAACTTCCAGAACCTTGCCGCCAGATATTAATATATCCATCCTGCTGTCAATATTATTGGCAGGGTCAGTAAGATGCCCGTTTTTAATTAAATATTTATCCATTCCATTCTCCATTCTAAAGCATATACCACAACTTATTTCCTTATATGCAGAGGGCATCTGCTAATTTCCTTAACAGATGCGCCTCTTTTTAATTAATATAACTCTGCCTTTTCCAAATCTTCAAGCATACGCTTATTATGGATATATTCTTCAAAATCCATGCCTTCAATCCACTTTGCATCATTTAATTCTTCTGAAAGGATAACATTATCTTCATCAGTCAGGCACAAGTATGCAAGACCTAAGCTACATTCTGAACCAAGCATAAATGTCCATGTATATAAAATCCTGTCTACAAATGCAGTAATACCTGTCTGTTCATGTACTATCCTTATTACAGCTTCATCAGGTGACTCGCCAAATTCTGCTTCACCATCAATAAATTCCCATCTGTAAGGGTCTGCTATATTGTCATCAAACCACTTCTGTACTACAAGGAATTTGCCATCTTTTTTAACAATGCCTTTAACTAAAATCCTGTATTTTTCCATACAACCAATGCCTCCAAGCCAAACATTATTTTGCAGTGATATAACCTTTTGCCTTAAGCAGTTCTGCCGTAAGGACACCACCACCTGCTGCACCACGTACTGTGTTATGTGACAGCCCGACAAATTTATAATCAAATACTGTATCTTCACGGAGGCGTCCAAGTGATACACCAAAACCGTTTTCATAATTAACATCAAGTGACACCTGTGGACGGTTATCCTCATCAAGATACTGTATAAAGTTCTTTGGTGCATTTGGAAGGTTTAACTCCTGTGGGAGCCCTTTAAATTCCCTCCATATTTTAATAATCTGTTCTTTAGAAGGTTTATTTCCTTCTTCAAAATCCATAAATACTGCCGCTGTATGGCCATCCAGCACAGGCACACGTATACACTGTGTTGTAATAACTGGTGAAGAGGCCTTTACAATTACACCATCCTCAATATGTCCCCATATACGGAGTGGCTCCTGCTCGCTTTTCTCTTCCTCACCGCCAATAAACGGAATAATATTGCCTTCCATCTCTGGCCATTCTTTAAATGTCTTGCCAGCGCCAGAAATTGCCTGGTATGTTGTTGCAACTACTGTCTTTGGCATAAAGCCTGCTTCTTTAAGTGCATGAAGTGCAGGTGTATAGCTTTGTATAGAGCAGTTCGGTTTAACAGCAATAAATCCCCTCTCAGTGCCAAGGCGTTTCTTCTGGCTGCTTATTACCTCTAAATGCCCTGGGTTAAGTTCTGGAACAACCATAGGAACATCAGGTGTCCATCTGTGTGCGCTGTTATTAGAAACAACTGGAGTTTCTGTTTTAGCATACTCTTCTTCTATTCTCTTAATCTCATCTTTAGACATATCTACTGCGCTAAAAACAAAATCTGCCTCTGAAGCTACACCTTTAACATCACTGACATCTTTAACGATAATATCCTTAACTGCTTCTGGCATAGGTGTCTGCATCTTCCAGCGGCTTCCAGCAGCTTCCTCATACCTCTTTCCAGCGCTTCTTGGGCTGGCAGCTATAACAGTTACTTCAAACCAGGGGTGGTTTTCTAATAATGAAATAAATCTCTGTCCTACCATTCCAGTACCGCCAAGGATACCAGCTCTTAACTTTTTATCCATGTCATCCTCCATAGTCTTATCTCACCGTAAATACGGCTCTATTTATACCAATTTGTTCCATCAGGATACAGTATATTGTCTATAGATTTTACACTATATTGCCCTATAAGTCAAATATGTATTTAATTTCCAGTTATCTTATGCTAGTGTAATTTGGGGATGGACGGTTTGCAGTGCCAGATGACATGAATTATTCCGTAAAAGGGGTACGCTTTTGATACGGTACAATGTCATTTAGTTAAGAAAGATGCTGGAATCTAACAATAATGGGATACGCTGGCAAATCCAAAGTGTCTTACATGAACAAAGCACGCTTCCGCTTGGGCTCG
>CAJTRU010000063.1:0-9258 GCA_910579085.1 uncultured Lachnospiraceae bacterium
GCAAAGATTAGATTAGCTGGCAAATTCCAAATGTGCTTACATGAACAAGCTGTACAGCACCGCTGGTGCTTAAGCCCTGTACTTTAGGGCTTTATGCATCCATTGCGTGTGCTGTTCAAACGGGAGTGTGCTTTGTTCATGTAAGACACTTTGGATTTGCCAGCTTCAGTAATTATACTATTTTTACAAACCCCCTTAATTTAATGGCATTGTAACGTAGGGAAAGCGTGCAAAAGCTATGTCTCTGACATGCTTTTTTATTTTACACCAAAACAAGTTAATGGGAAACTATATGGATTAGTAACCATCTTTTTGGGGATATTTTGCTATAAATATGTGATATTGTATAAAGATTTTTGTACTATAGTTGTGATATAATGACCAAAATCCAAATTTACATAAGGAGGCATTATGGATACAAATTATAAAAAAACAACTATTGCCTGTTTCACTGGCTATATTGTGCAGGCTATTGTAAACAACTTTGTTCCATTGCTTTTTGTAATGTTTCAAAAAAGCTACAATATTTCACTTTCAAAGATAACAGCTCTGATTACAATCAATTTTATTATCCAGCTGGTAATTGACATGCTGTCAGCAGGATTTATTGATAAAATTGGCTACCGTGCATCTGTAATTATTGCGCATATCTTGTCAGCCGCTGGACTGGTTTCATTAACTTTTCTGCCTGTCCTGCTGCCTGATGCTTTTCTGGGAATTATAATTTCTGTTATTATTTACGCAATTGGCGGCGGCCTGATTGAAGTGCTTATAAGCCCAATTATGGAAGCCTGCCCTACAGACAACAAAGAAAAGGCTATGAGCCTGCTTCACTCTTTTTATTGCTGGGGACATGTAGGAGTAGTATTAATAACAACAGTCTTTTTTGAAATTGCAGGGGTTGGCAATTGGAAAATCTTAGCCCTTGCCTGGGCTGTAATTCCTGTTTATAATATATTCCTGTTTGCCAAAGCACCTATATTTTCTTTAAATACAGAAGGTGTGCAGGGACTGGAATTAAAACAATTATTTTCCAAAAAGATATTCTGGATTTTAATGCTTATGATGATGTGTGCAGGTGCATCTGAACAAGCTGTAAGCCAATGGGCTTCTACTTTTGCAGAACAGGGGCTTGGTGTAAGCAAGACTTTTGGGGATTTAGCAGGCCCGATGGCCTTTGCTATACTTATGGGAACCTCAAGGCTGCTTTATGGTAAATATGGCCATAAGCTTGATTTAGACCGTTTTATGGAATATAGTATAATTCTGTGTATTATTTCTTATTTATGTATTTCACTTGCCCCTGTACCTGTACTCAGTCTTGCTGGATGCGCAATATGCGGTTTCTCTGTAGGTATTCTCTGGCCAGGAACATTCAGCAAAGGAGCAGTTTACATAAAAGGTGGTGGTACAGTCCTGTTTGCCATGCTTGCCCTGGCAGGGGACTTAGGATGTTCTAGCGGGCCAGCCCTGGCAGGTGCTGTATCAAGCTGCTTTAACAATAACCTGCATATAGGAATACTAGCAGCAATTATATTTCCAGTCCTGCTATTAACTGGGTTAATACTTTCACGCAAGGTTTCTGCGCTCCATTAAATTATTCCATAAAGGGGCTCTTTAACACCGCCAGTGTTTGTATCCCTATGCACTGTTGCGCAGGTTAACGTAGCGTAATGTGCAAAAGCCATGCCTCTAGCATGCAAAACCGTCAGTTAACCTGCAAAAACAATAACATATCACCTGCCACATGCACATGCCAGTCTGATATTATCTTTGAAGTAACTGCTTTTATTCCTGGTATCAAATTTATCTGCTATTGTACATGCTTGTCCATAAAACCATTGTTCCAGCCTGCTACAGTTATAATTGCCGTCTTCCTGGTACAGTGGGAATTCTTTTGGTAAATCCAGCATAATTGTATCTTTAGTCCTGGCAAGTTCATGAAAGCACACATATGCCCCTTTATAGAAGTCATAAACTTTTATCTGGTCCCATAACCCTAGTACCATTTTCATTCCAATCTGGAATTTTTCAACAGCTTTATCCATATTTGTATAAGCAAAGCAACGTATTACTGCACCAAAGAAACTTAAATCATGTATGCGCTTTTCCATCTTAACATTTAGCTGGTTTGCATAAACGCTGGCTTCTTTTAAATCGCCTCTGTCCAGCGCATCTTCAAGGTAATAATACCTGAAAAGTTTAGGTGCATCTTTACAGAAATTTGTACGCCCTGCTTTTAACGGCTTGGCATATTCATCCGCCGCTTTACGGTCACCTGCAAGCAATGACATATGTACAGCATAAGAGCGTTCACATGCACGGCAGTCAGACAGCCCGTCCCTTCCTGTTTTCCAGAATTTTTGGAAATACTGGAATGTTTTTTCTTTATCTATATACTGCCAAAACCGTGCAAGCTGCCACCAGTACACTCTGTGCCCTATATTAAATCTTTTAACAAGGGCATGGAAATTGTCCATTGTTTCTTCCCACTGTTCCATAGGGATTTGTGGAAGTGCAACGATATTGTCAAGCCCCATCTGTGTA
Organism: uncultured Lachnospiraceae bacterium; assembly: GCA_910579085.1. GTDB lineage: Bacteria > Bacillota > Clostridia > Lachnospirales > Lachnospiraceae > Butyribacter. The sequence continues at coordinate 2,548 of CAJTRU010000063.1, forward strand.
ATCATAAGATATGACTCTGCACCACCATTATCAGGTACATTATCAAGTACATGCGGGTTTTCTTCATATATTTTTGCATACTCTGCCGCTATTGGAATAGTACTTACAGGGTCTCCATGAAAATATGCCTGGTATGCGTAGTCATACCGCCATACAAGCTGGTAATAGGCTTCACCTGCCTCATCTGCCTCTTTTATATATTCTTTAATGGCATTTGCTTTTTCTTCACCATCTGGAAGCAAATTTAAAATTATTGACATAGCTTCACCATCAAAATAACTTTTTGCCATTTTTATTCTCCTCTCCTAAATACAGTTAAAACTTGCTAACACACATGTATCTGTCCTGGTTATAATTTATGCACGTCCTAAATCCTTCATATAAAAGTCTGTACCATTACGTTTATCAAACTTTTCTGCTGACTGTACAGCTTTATTATAAAACCACTCTTCAAAAAATTCTGTAGTATTAGCTTCCAGATTTACTCCTTGTGGCGGATATAATGTCTTGCTCTTGCCACATAAATTTGCCTCACGGCAGCAGCACCATGCACCTTTATAGAAGAAATAAAGTGACTGTTCATTCCACATATTAACCGTCCACCGCCAGTACTGCTGCAAAAGCCTTAAGCCCTTCTCAATGTTAATTACTGGCATACAGCGCAGTACTGTGCCGGCATTTGCAAGGTCACTTACATCCCTGCATCCTCCCTGCATTAACTTTTTAACAAACGGCTCATATTTGCCAAGCCCGCCCTCATCCATATAGTGTTCAAGAAAAACGGCATATGTCTGCCAGGGAATATCATGACATTCAAGGCCTCCGCTAAATATCCTTTTTGCCATTTCATGTGCAAGCCTGATGTCCCCCTTTTTTAATGTATACCAGACCTTAAGATGCTGTTCACATGCAGTACATGCAGAATAACTGCCCATTTTTTCACTGTTGAATATGTCATAGTGTTCTTGTGCTTTTTGCAAATCTATGTATGTATAAAATTCTGTACAAACCATATGCAGACGCCGTACTGCACCACACCTTAACTTTGCGGCTACCTTCTCCATTTCCCCAAACATTTTTTCACATATTGGAAGCTCTATCTGTGGCAGTACAATAGAAAGGGACGCTGCCTCCCTTGCAACCGTAAAACGGTCATACGCACTGGCCGCTTCTGGATGTTCTTCTGCTATCTGGAAAAATTCAGCACAATATGGCAGGATTTTTGTTGCATCATCAAAAAATGGTACAAAAACAGCCATACTTGCACGCAGGCTTAACCTTGCATATGGGTCACCTGCCATATCCGCTTTTCTTATCTCTTCTATATATGCAGCCGTCTGCTTTGGCCCTGGATTGATATTATGTATTTTCTTGAATATTTCACTTGTATCAATTTTATATCCCAATTTCTATTCCTCCCCATATTTTATAATACCCTGTTCTTCTTATATAAATGTGGATTAAGGGTATAATCTGGATATTTACAAATTATATTCAACAAGGTTTAGAAGCTCCTGGTTTAAAACTTTTAATTCACCACCTCTTAACGGATGGCCTCCTGCAAGCATGGCTTGCACATAAAGCACCCTGGTAATGCTTTTTATAAGCGGTTTGCCCGTTATCTGTGAAAGTCTCTGTATAAGCGGACTGTTAAGGTTTAAGTACAGTGTAGCAAGTGGTTTTTCCTCTACACTGTTAATCAAAGAAGACAGTGCATCAGAAAATATATTATTACTGCTCTCCCTTGCTGACTGTAACTGCCTTAAGAACTGTACTTCATCACTCATTGAATAGAGCACTGGCAAATCCATCGGAAGGAAGCGCCGTATTTCTGCTTTGCAGTCAAATTCCCTTAATACCTGGCTTGCAACAGTTTCCACAAATTCTATGCGCTGCCGTTCAAATGAATGTAGCTCTTCAAGTACAAGGTTCATGCTTTCCTCATGGAATGGTTCTAAAGGAAGTGAAAACATATTAGCAAGTTTTCTTACAAGTTCTTCATCACTTTCATAGCCTGTACATATTAAAAGCCTGCCCTGTGCCATAAAAAGAGGCTTTAACTGTTTAAACCTTGGAATAGAACTAATCCACTCTGCCTCACCAGCATTTTTTAAATAAAGTCCTGTACGTGTCCCCTCACTTGTTTCAAATGGCAGGTAATCTATAAACAGGCGGAAAAGCCCGTCATCCCATACAGACATTGACTTAATAGCATGCGAATGTACATTTACAATTCCAGAAAGGCACTGCTGGTCTTCCTGGGCCATTTTCTCCAGGTATCTCCTTATGCAGTCCTCAAATTCCTTCCTTGCCTCTTCAAGTTCCCCATCTTCATAGAAATCTTCACGTGACGCCGTAGGACGCAGGTTTCTTGTATTTAAGAAACAGCGCATGAAAAATGCCCACGGAGGCAGCAGTGTATTCCCCTCTTCTGTAAGAAGCATCTGTTTTAAATATATACGGTGGCCGTTTTTAACTGACGGGTCTGTACGGTAAGATAAAATATATGCAACACCGCTAAGATGCGGTGTCTGTACAGGTATTGCATCCATAAATTCTTCGCCAAAAAGCCAGTCCCCAAATGATAAAAGCTGGCTTCTGCTTATACCCGAAAAATCAGCAGGCACATTATTAAGCCTTTCAGAATTTCCAGCCAGATATACAGGTACTGGAAGCGCAAGCCCGTAATACCTGGCAAGCTCTGCAACTTTTTCTTTCTGGAAATAATGTTCACTGCCTTTCTTTGCCTGAAGTATAACTGTTGTACCTGTAACACCCTCTGCCTTGTATGCAAGGTAATCCATATCAAGTGGTTCTAACGTGTAAGTACCATCTGGAAGCCCTGTCCAGACATGTGCCTGGCTGCCATCTGCTGGTACTGTATGTACCACTATAGAGTCTGATACCATAAAACATGATAAAAGCCCAATACCAAACCTGCCAATATAATCCTCAGGGATTTGCCCGTTTACAAGCTGTGTCTTGGATGACTGCCCTATTACAGCAAGAAAACGGTGTATTTCTTCTTCGTTAAGCCCTGAACCATTATCATGGAATTCAATCCTCCTGCCTGTCACAACATTAATTGTAATAACACCGCCGTTCCATCCATTCTGCTTTCTCTGGCGCATTGTAATAGCATCAGCACCATTCTGCAAAAGTTCCCTTATAAATACATCAGGGCTCTTATATAAATGGTTTGAAAGTATATCCAGCATCCCTCCCAGGTTCACCTGGAAATGGTAACGGCTGGCCTGCTGGTTTTCTGGCACAACAGGAAACTGGAAAATACCTGTGTGTTCCCCATCTGCATCCTTTTTAACCTGCTCTTCTTCTTTAACCTGTTCTTCTTCCTCTTTAACCTGCTCTTCCTCTTCTTCTGGAACTGCAAAACCAAGAGCCTTTATAAAATCATACATCTGCCATGTGTCATAACCATATTCGTCATCCGGATATGCTTTTTCACCAGCATTTCCTTCCAAATCCTCCCAGAAATACAGGTAACGGCAAACCTTTGCAGATGGCACATTAAATAATTCTGACAATACTTCTGCATTGCCTGCCATTTTTAAGACATCTTCTTCGTCTACATCCCCAAAATAATCTGGTATAGGGCAGAATACATCTTTTTCCTGCCCTTTATCATAAAGGGAATAACCCCAGAAATCATCATCATAAATATAGCAAAGCAGGACTGTCCCGTTTGCCTCCTTTGACAGTTCAGCAGCAAGTTCTTCAAAACCTGTTGTGTTTTCATTAAACTGTAATGTTGTACCTGCTTTATTTGCAGCCATAATGCATTTTTCTGGCACTATGCCATACTTATTGCCTTCAGAAGCAATATTATTAAGATATTTTTTTACAGGAAACAACCCTCTCCCCTTTATTATTGCAGTTTCTAAAAATAATCCCATAAATCTTCCACCTCTTTATTTTATTTCCACTAGCCAGAAGCGCTGGCCTTCTTTATAACTGGCTGAATACACTGCCCGTTCAAATTCTTCTGTATAAAAGCTTGTACCATTGCGTTTGTCAAAACTTTCTGCAATTTTAAAAGCTTCATTATAGAACCATTCTTCTAATTCTTTTATATTATAAATGCCATCTTTATTCCAAAACGGCACTTTACCCTTAATCCCCTGGATTTGTATTACATCTTTACTTCTGGCACACTCATGGCATACAGTCCATGAACCAGTAAGAAATAAGAACCATCTTTCCTTATCCCATAATACTTCCCAGTTTTCCAGGAATTTTTTTAACAGCATTTCTGCCCTTAAAGGTTCTGTAAATGCAAAACAGCGCATTATTCCTCCAAAATAGCCAAGGTCTGTAGGGTCGTCTATTACACTTGTCCTGTAGAGTGACTCCGCAAGCGGTACTGCTTTTGTAAGGTCTTTATAATCAAGGGCACGCTGCAAATAAAGCAGCCATACATTGCGTGGCACATCATGGCACTTTAGCGTACCATCCAGCACAGGCTGTGCGTACCAGTCTGCCATTTGCCTGTCGCCCATCCTGAAAAACAGCCTTACAATATCTGCCTGTTCACATGCACGGCAGTCTGAAACCATATCACGCCTTGTATTTTTAAAAAGATAATAATATTCAAGTGCTTTGTATGTATCAATTACAGAATAAAACCTGAACATGCGCTGGTAATAAAGCCTTCTGCCATATCTGTTAAAAACCACCATCTCTTCTAATGTTTTTATTATATCCTCTGCCTGTGCCAGTGAAATCTGTGGAAGGTAGCATAAAACTTCCATACAGTAGTCAGCCATATATTCAATGCCATCAAAACCACCAGGAGGAGACCACTCTTCCTCTTCCTTACGTAATGATATATATTCTGCAACAACAGGAAACACTTTGCCCTGGTCGCCACACCTCATAAGTTCATCAGCATAAACCCATCTTAAGTATTTCTGTAAATAATGGTCTTTTATAATATCAGCACGGCAGATTAAACTATATAAAACCTCATTGCGTGCATTTGAATGTGGCATTTTTAAAGTCTGTTTATACTCACTTACTATCTGTTCTTTCTCTGTCATATGCCTGTACCTCCACATTAAATCCCTGAAACTAGTTACCAGGTGGTTTTTAGATTATAAATTCCATATATCCAGCCTGTTTAATATGCCATCCACATCTATTCCCTGATGTGTACTGTAAATACGGCATATTTTCTCTACAAGTTCTTCTTGTGCCCCGTTTCTTGCTGCTATTCCAGATATGTTCTTTCCTGCATCCATATCTTTTATTACATTTTTAACAAGGCTGTACATATCCTGTTGTACTGTTTCATGGACTTTTTCTTTTGCCCCTGCTTTAATACAGTTAATCTTTTCTACATTAAATACATGGTTTGCCTCATCCAGTGTTATTACTGCCATTGTAATTGCAAGCCTGAAACGCCCAGGCCCGCAGCTTCCAGGATTTAAATATAATACATTTCCTGTATGTTCTTCTTTATATATGTGTGAATGTCCATAGATTATTATATCTGCCAGGTTTCTGCCAGCTTTTATATATTTCCTGTTATGCACCATATAAAAATTAAACCCATAAAGTGTAAAATATAATTCTTCTGGCATATCCAATGGTTCTTTGTCAATATTGCCTTTTACCGCATATACAGGTGCAGCTTCACGGAGTTTAAGCATAATATCCTGCCCTCCAATATCGCCAGCATGTAATATGGCTTCACAAGTACATGCCTGCTGCATTACCTCTTTCCGTAACATGCCATGTGTATCTGATATAACTGCTATTCTATGCATAAAAACAACCTTGCTTCCCTGTTATTTAATCCATCCCATCTGCCTGCCAACAATATCCGGGTTATCTGGTGGCGGCGGAACTGGTGCAGTATCCGAAAATGTGAAACTTTTATTATCTGTTTCTTCCTGTTCTGCCCAGTATTCCAGCCAGTCAAGGAAACTAAAAGGCTTGTTTGTCTTTTTATCACGCATTGGTACAGCGCCATAATCATTTGCAAAATCAAAGAACCAGACAGTGCCATAAACCGACGGGTCTGTACTATTTACCACCAGTACACTGTCCATTCCGCATCCTTCAGTATTAAGATGCAAAAAACCAGAACATGCAGAATCATAGTCAAAATTGTCCAGTTCCTCCTCTGTCATATAAAGAAAGAATGGAAAGTTATCAAATGAAAATGGGAAAGGGTTTTCTGGAATACATCCCTCTTCTTTCTGATTGTCCAGATGTGCTATTCCATAGAAAAGTTTATTTCCATTTGCACCTATAGAAGTAATAAAACGCCTGTATTCTTCTGGAAGGCGTATGCCTTTTTCTTTCTCATAAGCAGCCACTTCTTCTTCACTCATTGGGGCATACCAGTTCAGAGGTTCATTCCAGCACGAAGTACAGCCCCTTATTTCCTCAAATTTTTCTAAAACACGTGTTATTCTTTCATCAATTTGTTTTGACAAATTAAAATCCCTCCTTTTATTACCATATATTTATTAAAATATATTAATATGTATCCATGTTTTCTATTGGTATAATTATACCATAATCCATTTATATTGTATATATGGGAAGATGGATGGTCACGCCTGTTTCATAAATTCTTATATAATAAACTGTATACAGGATAATTTCCAGTTATCTTTTGTTGGTGTTGTGCTGACGGACGGTTTCTGTGCCAGAGCCAGAATATTCCATACAGGGGCACGCTTC